>JAGPMA010000053.1 GCA_018053145.1 Oscillospiraceae bacterium
ATCAATAACGATAAATTAGAATTAGCAAGTTAATCTGAGGATAATTTTCTCATTTTAACTTGTACTAAATATTGACATAGGACCATTACCGCAATGGAGCAGTACATGTCCATTTTAGAATGGTAACCATCTGCAATTAGGCTCTGCGACCCTGTTTGCTCACCTACATAAATTTTGTATCTTGCCATGAAATAGTTGATTACAACGCCGACGAATGCGCCCGCCGCTGCAAATGGAACATGCTTTAGCTCTGTCATTTCACCGCTCAGTGCGTCCGAGAGAATTTCTATTCCCATGTAAAAAATGAACACTGAGACAAAAATAGCCAGCACATGCTCAGCCTTTCTGCTTGCAAATTTCAGCTTCGCCGCACCATACCGAGTGATCATAAGTCCTACAAACACAACGCTAGTTACAAATAAATCTGTAAACGAGTGCCATGCATTTGCTGCAAGTCCAATGCTTCCCGACAAGTCTGCCAAGAAGAAACGAAGTACAATGAGGATAATATTTGCGCCAATGGTAATTAAAATGGTTTTTTCCTTGCGTCCCATGCCTACTCTCCTTTAATTTATATTATTTGTGATGTTTTATTCTGAGGATAATTTGCACCTCACTTTTCGCCCTAATCCTTATCAAGTAGGCTGCGAATGGTTTTGTTATAGACTGTAAAGTTGGCGTTTTTGAGCATGGTCGCTTCCATTTCCATTCCCAGTTTCTCATGCTGTTGTTCATTTAGATGACTTTTTATCGCTTCGACCGACTGCTCATAGCTCTGTGCTTGTTCCTCTGTCCGAGCCCGAACTTGCAGAATATAGTAACCGTCCATATACTCCAGCACTTGGCTTGCTGTGCCGATTTCTAAAGTAAAGGCAGTATCAGCAAGCGGTGGTGCCAAATATTCTTTATGGAGCTCGCCCTCAATTTGCCCACCGCTTGTGGCGGATGGATCTTCCGAATACTGCTTGGCAGCATCGGAGAAAGGCATCCCGCCAGTGATTGCAGCAAGCGCTTCATTTGCCATTTTCTGTGCCGCTTCTTTTTTTTCTCCATTCTGACCCTGGCTAATCCAAATCAAATTAAGCTGCACTGTTGCAGGAGTCACCAAACTTTCCTTATTTTCTTCGTAGAACTGGCGAATTTCGTTCTCGGTTGGTTCGCTCAGCTTGTCATCCACCTCGTCCTGATGCAGAATCTGTGATAAATACTGAATTTTCATCTCCTCGTATCTATGCTCCTCGCGAGCATCGGAGGATTCATCGCCGCTCTTTTCCAACAATAATTCTTGGGCAATCATCTGCTCAACCAATTGCTTTTTATTCTCAAAAGTTGAAAATTCAGCTTGGTATGCTTCTGACAACTCTTTGAATTCTGTATAAAACTCTCCTACTGTATAACGGCGGCTGTGAATGCTAAATAACATTTCGCTTTTTCGCACAGTATATTCTTGCTCCATATTTTGAACAAGTAACGTTTTTTGTATTTCAGCCGATACAGTTTCCAGCGGCTTATCTCCTGCCGTGGTCTTATCCACGAGTTTTATGATGCTGATAGAACCGTCAGTGTTATTAACGGGGTCGCTGATATCATTGATGTTCATTTTCCAGATGGCAGTTTCTAACGCAGCTTCACCAGCACCTTTTGCGAGGGTTTTGGGACTGGCTTGACCGTTCTTAGAAAAGGACGTTGCAACGCTTTCAAAACTCTCACCGGAGCGGATTTTGCGAATGGCATCTGTTGCAGAATTTGCAGCATCTCCGCCGCTAATTATAATTTCCAGATACGTTGCAGTATCCCGTGTCCGAAACTCCGCAATATTTTTTTCATAATAGGTAGCTATTTCAGCGGGCGTTGGTTCGGTCACCTTTAGAACATCAAAGTTAACCTGGAGTCCTGCTGTGTTTTTTAGTTCTTCTATGTACTGTGGAAAAAAGTCCTCATCTTTTTTAGACGCAAGAGTTTGGCGAATTTCTTCCTCTACCGCTGACAAGGGTTTCCCACCATAAGCATTTTGATTTTCATCGTAATACTGTTGCACGTCCCACCCGGAAATGGAGTCCGGTGTGATATTCTCATCATGCAGTTGAGATATATACTGCTCAACCGTAATATCGTTGAGCAAGTCCTCCATTCCGTGCTGCACATCGCTTCGTTGTGTGATACCCTTGGAATCAGCCCATTCTTGAATCATTTGCTCCACCGACAACCGTGTCACCATTTCTTGATAGCCTGCAAGAGAGTCAATCGGGTGAATTTCACATTCCTCACTGGGGTCACATTTGCTATGGTCATAGCCATGGGTTGGGCAGATCATGTGTTCTCGCTCTTTTGCCTGCTCCAGAGAAATAAATTCTTGAAGCTGTTCAATGGTGATGTTTTTATCATTATAGGAACCTACGACATCGGGGCTGGGAGGCGTCGGTTCAAGAAGATACGGAACCACCCTTGTGATTACAACGCCTCCAATGATAATAATCGCCAAAGCTATGTAGACATGCGCTTTCCGCCTTTTCGGAGGGGGCGGCTCCTGAAGTGCCTGCGATATGTCCCCTTGCTCGAAAGGTATTAGTCCACCTTTGTTTTCCTCCCAATCGCCGCTAATGTCCTGACTCTGCATGATGTATTGCTCCGCATCAGACATTGATTCCATGGTTTCTGCATCCCCATCGCTCGGAACACCTTCCGCGATTTTGGAATCCTCGCTTGAAATCGGGCACTCCAACTTTTGATTTGGAGTGTCCACAGGCGCATGAGCAACTTTCTTTTTTATTCCAAGCACATGCAAAAGATCAGTGATAGCAGATGTCTCTTTCAACGGTGGCGAACCGTCGAGCTTATCTGCATCATCTGCAGCCTGCCCAAGTTCATAGTCACCAGAGTTTTTGTTGGTGCTCATTGAATCCCTCCTACTCATTTTCAGTTAAACTAAAGTATATAAAAAACTTGTGGGGAATTTATGGGGATACATATATAACAGGGTATGAGCGATTTGTTTTCATTCCACAATAAAGAAGCTTTGGCAAAACACATGTTTTGCCAAAGCTTCTTTATATCGCCATATCGCTCAAACTTTATAATGATGGAGATAGTCAACCACGCCATTTTGTTAACAATTTGTTGCTTTATGAAATCACCACATTTTCTCCACATTCACACGGTATTCTTAAAAAATGCCACAAGCCCAGTGAGAATATATTTGGCGAAAGACACTAGTAATTAGTAGTGTTTGTGATCGTACAGAAAAACAGAAAGGATGAATTTACAATGAGTTTTTTTTCAAATTTAAGACAACGCGGGTGCCATAATCCGCATATGGGAAGCGGGTATTATCAGCAGCCCCCAATGTCACCCCCTTACCCATACAGTCCGGCTCCTGCTGCACCAATGATGCAATGCCAGAACTGCCAAGCACCGATTGTTTCCAACTCGAAATTTTGCTCATCCTGCGGGATGAAGACTGCGCAGAATCTGGCAAAACAATGCGGCCAATGTGGGGCGGTTATTCCGCATGGCTCAAAATTTTGCTCGGGCTGCGGAACTCCAACATAACATATGAAAATAGATATTCCTAGCTGTGAAATGGCTGAATCGGGGTATGCTTTTATAAAGGAGTTAGGTTCCGGTCTATTCGGAACCTGTTACCTTTGTATTAATCCTTTTGGAAAGGCAGTTGTTTTGAAAAGGTATGAGCCTGCTTCATATCGAATGAATCAAGGAAAAAATCATTATGAGGCAGGCATTTTATCTACGCTTTCGCATCCGTCTATTCCTGAACTTTTTGGGGTGCTTGATACTAGTTGCGGTAAATATCTAATCCTCGAATATATTCTTGGTATTACTTTGAAAACAGCCCTATTTGAAAAGCATAAAGTATTTAGTGATTTGGATATTTCGCGGATTGGGATGCAACTTCTCTCTGTAATCACCTACCTCCATCGGCGGAATATTGTACATAGAGACATCAGCATAGATAATGTAATCGATGATGGCATTCAAATAACGCTGGTGGATTTTGGCCTTTCTCGCGCTATCCGCTATGAAGAAATGGCGGCACAGGAGGATTATTACTGCTTCGGAGAAGTTCTGCTGTTTATGCTATACTCGCGGCATAGTACCCCTCCTGCTTTGGGTGACGATGTGATGCCATGGTATGAGGAGCTTAATCTTGATGAATCGCAAAAACTATTTATAAGCCGCCTATTGGACATTGAAATGCGGTTTGATAGCATATTTAAAATAACAGATGAATTTATAGAATTTCTAAAGAAAGGATTGCCTATACATCTGTGATACATATAGGAACTGGTGCTATGCATGAGTTTCCCAAGAACGCATTGGCTCAACTGTAAACGTATACTGTATGTTTACGGTTGAAACAATGCGAACGGAAGGAGAAACGAATTATTTATAACGTTAAAAAAATAGTAGGCTTGTTATCGACAGCCAGAAAAGCGAAGAGCCGCCTGTATATCGGGCTATCTGCCACAGCCATCGTAGTAACAGGCGCACTAATATTTCAATATCTTTACACACCCGCATATGCCGTAGCCGTCAACGGAGAAAATATCGGCATCGTTGCGAATGCGGTAGAGTACGACCAAGCCGTTGCCTTAGTGGAGGAACAGGCGGCAGATATCTTGGGAGAAGAATACAAGCTTGAGCGAAATGCCGATGTAACCATGACCCTTGCCGCAAAAGAGGAAATTGTTTCATCTGCAGAGCTAAAATCCACCCTGCTCAGCCAAGTGGAAGAGATTAAGAAAAGCTATGTTCTAAAAGTAGATGGTGCTATATTAGGCGCTGCGGATGACAAAGCCACGCTACAAGCAATGCTGGATAAAATCACCGCGCCGTTTGTTAATGAAAACACCACAGATTATCGGTTTGAAGAGGCAGTAACCATTGATTATGAGTTTATTGCCGCGGATACGCAAAGTGACCCCAATACGATTTCTGCAGCACTCTCCGCTAACATCGAAGAAGCTGCTTCCTATACGGTTGTCAGTGGCGATACCTACAGTGAAATTGCCAATGACAATGGAATGCGGTTGAGTGAGTTGATGGCGCTAAACGCGCAAGCCGAGTTAGATGAACTAATGATTGGCGATGTGCTTAATATAAAAACGGCTGTTCCGTTCTTATCGGTTAAAACGATAGAACAGCAGACTTATGACGAAGCAATTGAAAGTCCTATCGAATATGTTGATGATGCATCTATGTATGTAGGCGATACCAAGACAATCAAAGACGGCACCCCCGGAACAGCAAAAGTCACCGCTGATGTTTCTTTTCTGAATGGCAACGAAATCTCTCGCACAGTGCTTGAAACTACAACCTTGGTCGAGCCTATAAAAACCATCATTGCCAAGGGTACTACACCTCGACCGAAGACCGCTTCTTATGGCTCATATATCTGGCCTGTTTCCGGAACCGTTACATCCAGAGCAGGAAATCGGCAGATTTTTGGTGGTACAAGCTACCATGCCGGGTTGGATATCGCAGTGCCCTATGGAACCGCTGTAAAAGCATCTGATGGAGGTAAGGTCACGTTTTCTGGATGGAATGGCGATTATGGGAAATTGGTTATTATCACCCATGACAATGGAACCCAAACTTACTATGCGCATAACTCATCCTTGCTGGTATCCCAAGGTGAGCGGGTCTATCAAGGACAGGCTATTGCAAAGGCGGGATCAACAGGACGGTCGACCGGCAACCACAGCCACTTTGAAGTCCGAGTGAACGGAAGTAATCGCGATCCATATAATTACCTCTAATCAGGGAGGAAGCCGTATCGAATTTGACATTCTGAACTTTATACAAGCAAATCTTCGAGCGACATGGCTCGACTCGACAATGGTCTTTATTACAAGGTTGGCAGACGGTGGTTTTATATGGGTCGTGTTGGCATTATTCTTTCTACTGAAAACACGCTATAGAAAACTTGGAATCACGATTCTCTTGGCAATTGCCGTAGAGGTTCTTGCTTGCAATATCCTATTAAAGCCGCTGATTGCACGACCAAGGCCGTTTAAAGTCAACACAATAATCCAACTGTTGATTCCTGCGCCCGGAGACTATTCGTTCCCCTCAGGCCATGCAGCAGTGTCGTTTGCTGCTGCATCGGTCTGGTTCTTCAGTCGGAGCAGGAGGTGGATGGGAGTTGTTCTCCTGGCCGCAATCATTTCTTTCTCAAGACTGTATCTCTATGTGCATTACCCCTCTGACGTACTGGCTGGAGCTGCAATTGGCGTAGCGGCAGGCTGGCTGACCTACCGTTTGACCGTAATTTTTTTGAGGCTGGCAAAAGGTATAGGCGAATTGAAACGATAAGCGTGACTATTGCGCTGTGAAGTCGGCATCCTATCAGCTTGATGTTTGTTGGCTCTACAAAAATACTCACTGTGCTTTTTGACAGATGCCGTAACGAAAAATTCCCTTACCCGCTGTTTTCTCTATACACGACTGAAATCCCGCATGGCTCACAAACTCCACTGCTCGACGGTTGATGTTACAACCACCTGTGCATTTTTCCCACAACCAGTTCACACGGTCAAATGCACGAGCCAATTTTGATTCTTCCGGACGAACATGCTCCAACCAAAGGAATTTGCCGCCCGGCTTTAGAACCCTCTTGATTTCCATAAGGCTTTTAGACACATCCATTACTGAACAGAGCAGCAACGTTTCGGTCACAGTGTCAAAGCTGTTGTCTGCAAAGGAAAGTGCTTCTGCGCTACCTTGGATTAGTGTGATTTCATCCGAATAGCGCTGTATTTCTGAGCTGAGCTTGAGGTCAACCCCCGTAAGCGAATGCAGTTGTCCGCTGTTATAGTATGAAAGATTTACCCCGGTTCCCACGCCGATTTCAAGCACATCACCGCACGCGTGAGCGAGTAATTGTGCGCGTATACTCCCTAAAACCCTCTTTTCCAGCGGTGTCATAATCATGTCATATAAATTCATTTTACATCTCCAGAGGTTAATTTTTTTAATATGTTCAAGACCCACATCAAGCATCTGCTTGACACAATTACTTGCTAAAGTCTAATAAACAGTCTTTCCCGACTTGTGGCTTTTCAAAAAATAGCATTTTGCAATGCTTGTTCGCAATTATACGATTGAACGCCCATTCAACTCTTTTCATTGTAGTTGAGTGGGCGTTCCCTTGTCAATGGTATTATGGAAAGTTTACAGCTTCAAAGGGAGATAATCAAAAGCATGGATCACTCTGTGATACCCCTATAGTTGATCCACTTCGTCGGAGCTACTCATCAAGGAGATTTTTCCCACCTGTTAGTGCCCCTTCCGGGCACACCAAAAAGCAGCACGTCCACATCTGGACGTGCTGCTTTTGTACGCAATTCTTATCCGTGGTGACCGCCGGACTTACGGTTACCATGACCACCACCATTGTGGTTGCCATTGTGAGAGGTGTGATCACCAGTCTTTGAGCAACCGGAAACACCGCAGTTAGTGTGGTTGGTGTGGCCGTCGCCGGTGCTATGCGCCGCGTAGGTTGTGCCGTTATGCTGGTGGTTGCCGGTCTGTGTGCAACTGGTGACCGTACAGTAAGGGGTAGTCGGGGTGGTCGGAGCCGCGGCAAAAGCGGATGTGGTCCCCATCGTTGTGATTAGAGCACCAGCCAGCATAAGGGATGCGAATTTCTTGTTCATCATTTAAATTACCTCACTTTTCTTTTTTGTTTGATTTGTAGTTTCTGGTTCCTATTATTAGATACGAAATGCGATTTCAAATTTCGTAGGGGGTTACACTATGAAATTTCGGTTTTCTTATCGTATTCTATGATAGGAGCAGGAAACGGCTTTTGTTTTCCTGTTAATAGATGCGAACCCCCAAAGCCAATTTTGTAGGGCATAAAGAATCTTTTTACAAAACAATTTATTTACGGTATAATAATTCTTAAAGTAAGGCGGTGGGAGGTAAGATACGCATGAGTGATATAGCCAATGATGTGTTGGCGGCACAGCAGGATCGAAATAAATTAAATCAGTTAATTTCCGACTACCTGCCATTTATAAAAAAGCAGCTTTCAGGCTTACAGGGAATGCGCTTAGAGTATGGTGATATGCTTAGTCTGGCAATGCTCACTTTTTCGGGCTGCGTCCAGCAATATGCATTGGAAAAGGGTAATTTTTTGGCCTTTTGCAGCACCTGTATCCGCAACCGCCTGCTGGATGAAAGCCGTAAACAGGTACGCTATGAAAGTAAAATTGTGCCATTGTTTGATGACGAGAATGAGAACCAGCCTTGTGTGGCCGATGGGGAAGCTGCTATTGCGATATACAACACAGAGCAGGAGCAGATATCCTTGGCACAGGAAATCGAGTATTTTTCGACTGAAGTAAAAAAATACGGAATTGATTTTGATGATCTGCCGCGCATCTGCCCCAAGCAAGTGAGATCACGCGAGCTTTGCTCAAAACTGGCGAGAGAGATCGTTGCCACCCCGATTTTACACAGTGAATTCATGTCAACGCATCGTATCGCCCAAAGCGAACTTTCTGCCCAGTTCGATATTTCCCCAAAAACCATAGAAAAACACAGAAAATACATCGTAACGCTGGTTGTGTTGATGGACGGGGATTTTCCTTATATTCAAGCATTTTTACCAAATTTTCGGGAGGTGATATAGTTGAAAACTGGAATCGTATTCAAAATAGATGGTCGCAAATCCATTGTTTTAAAGGCCGACGGCTCATTTGCCTCTGTAAGTACACGGAGCGGCTGGAAGGTCGGTGAAACTGTATCTGTTTCTGAAACCTCCAGAAACCGCGTGACACCCTTTCTTGCTATGGCAGCTTGCCTGACACTTGTTTTCCTTGGCAGCTTCGGCTGGAATCAACTATATACTTCACCAACTGCTATTATCAGTCTTGATGTAAACCCGTCCATTGAGCTAAATGTGAACCGCTTTAACCGCATCGTATCAGCAACAGCACTGAACGATGAGGGCACACAGATTTTGACCGAAGCAAATATCAAAAACGCTGAATATCAAGAGGCCCTTATCAATATTTTAAACGCCGAAGGAACCAACGGATACTTGACGAGCAACGCAAATGTGGTGCTGACCGTCTTTGCGTCTGACCCGGCTGTGCAATCGTCTTTGTTGACTGAACTTCAAGGCGTGGTGGACTCCAAGGTTTCTCTTTACTCGGATCAAATCACAACAGAATATCACGCCGTGGATGAGAGCACGGTAAATGGTGCCCATGGGCATGGCGTAACAGCTGGTAAATATCTGTATTTGCAGGAGTTACAGGAGCTTGCACCAGAGCGGGACATTTCGCAGTTCACACACCACAGTATTGACCAAATCAAGGGCGAAATTGAGTCTTGTAAGCAAGCGCACAGCGCCGAGGGTGGAGATGCGTCTCACGGTGAAGACCATATAGAGGAAAAAGGTCACGAATGAGCACAAGGCTTTTTATCAAACAGCGACAGGTAAATGCAAGATGCGTTTGCCTGTCGCTGTTTTTCGGGGCTGAACCTTTTTTTCATTCCTCGCAACTAATCACTTCTTCGGCAGAATAATGGTAAAAGTTGTGCCTACGCCCACTTTGCTCGTTACATGAATTTCCCCTTGATGCGCCTCAACAATCGCTTTTGTAATAGACAGCCCGATTCCCATACCTCCAGTCTTTTGATTTCTAGATTTGTCAACTCTATAAAAGCGCTCAAAAATTTGCGACATATCTTCCGGAGAAATACCGTTTCCGTTATCGACTACCTCCAGACAATCTACATCTGCCTCCGAATAGTGCAACAAAGTAATCACTCCGCCACGAGGGGTCGCTTTCAGTGCATTTGCAATCAAGTTTATCATGCATTGCTTGATGCGGTGCGTGTCTACAAACAAGCTGGCGGATTGATTCGGAATATCTACTCTCAAAATAATTCCCTTATCTTTAGTGGTCATAGAAAAATCCATGAGAAGCCCATTATATAAGTCGCAAATCGGTAGCTGGCTCTTGTTCAGTCGTATTTTTCCATCTTCAAACTGGGTGAGCTCTTGCAACTGATTTACAATATTTGTGAGCCTCAAGATTTCATCATGACAGCTTTGAAACAGCTCGGGGGTCGGTTCCCATACTTCATCAATTACAGCTTCCATGTGGCTTTGCAAATTACTTAGTGGTGTTCTCAGTTCGTGCGCCACATCTGCTGTCAATTGCCGCTTTTGCTGCTCCTTGACTTTCAGCTCCATTGACATTTCATTTACAGATTGAATCAGTGCCATAACCTCAGAAGTGTTTACCTTTTCTTTAATCTGCGTGCCATAGCCGCCATTTGCAATCTCCTGTGTTGCCTTTACCACAGTCCGAATGGGCTTGGTGAGATGTGTAGCCACATAACTGCCCAAAGCAATTGCTGCCAGTAGAAATACAGCCCCTAACCCAACCATCAAACTGTTTAAAGAATTGAGGAGTTGCAATTCACTATCATTAAACGAATAAGGGCCATAGAATCCGAGCGTCAAATATCCAACCGGTATCCCTTGAAACTGCAAATCATGCTTTTCTTGTGCCAGCCCCCCTTGAAAGTCAGGGTATCGGTTGTGCATATTTTCCTCCGTATGCTGTAGCATGAGCTTGCATTCCTGTGACCTGTGGGTGGAAATGTCCCAATCCAACTCTTTGTTTATTGTTTGTATATGCACGATAATGCCGCTTTGCAACGCAGCATTTCCGATGACCTCAATGCCATCCAGATTGTAGCTTGCGGAATCTGGCATATATTGTGCATTTATTTGTTCAATTATTTGTTTTACCTTCTGCTCACGCTGATAGTAGGCATATTTCTCGAAAATCCCCTCAATGGAATAATTGAAGACAACACTTAGTGTGCCGGTGGACAAAAGTAGTAATGCAGCGATTGAGATAATTAGCTTGCATCTGAGCGACCTCATATCCCTAATTCTCCTATTACGCTTGACTCTTCACACGTTACAAATTTATAGCCGACGCCATGCACAGTAATGATATACTGCGGTTTTTTCCTGTCCGGCTCAATTTTGCTGCGCAGACTTTTAATGTACGTGTCTATACTGCGGTCATACCCATCAAAATTATCCTCCAATGCAAAGGTAATGAGTTGATCTCTCGAAAAGATGCGGTTAGGGGCTTTGGCAAAGGTGCGGAGCAACTTAAACTCAGTTGGGGTTAGACTTAACTGTTCTCCCTGCTTCTTAACTAAACTGTTTTGAAAATCTACAACTAAGTACCCATTATTAATGGAAACAGGAACACCGACCAGCTCATCACTCGTGGTACGGCGCAAAACAGCTTCTATTTTTGCAACTACGGTGCGTGGGCTAAAAGGTTTTATGATATAGTCATCTGCACCAATCCGCAACCCCTCCAATAAGTCAATTTCTTCGGATTTTGCGGTTAGCATAACAATGGGAACTCTCGACTGCGTGCGAATACGTCTACAGATTTCTTCCCCCGAAATATCGGGGAGCATCAAGTCTAACACCACCAAGGATATCTCATTGCTTTGGAATAACTCCCATGCGCAAAGACCATCGTGAGCAGATAGTACATTATATCCACTCTTTACAAGGTATGCCTCCAGCACTTTTGTTATTTTCACTTCATCATCAACCAGTAAAATGATTTGGTTCTTATTCATCGAATACCCTCCTTCGTACAAGCAGAGCCAAGAGAGATTTCTCCTGGCTCTGCTTGTCATCGTGCGCCCGGCATGGGCGATAACTTGGT
>JAGPMA010000022.1 GCA_018053145.1 Oscillospiraceae bacterium
TTTGAGAATGGTCAGGATTTGCCAGAGATTCTAAACTGGAAGTGGATTGACTAGTCGTAAAACAATATTAAGAAAAGACACGGCATTCCTAACCGAATGCCGTGTCTTTTCGTGCCGTTTTTACGTAGCCAGCTATGTCGAGATAGTCTCGGATGCCGATCAAACCTTATCGATACTTGAAGAAAACAACGGAAACTATCCAAAATTTGATAACGGCAGCAATGGCGGCTTATTGAATAATAACGGAATTAAGCCAAAGCAGGGCATGTCGCCCGAAGCGCAGTTCGAAACTCGTTTTTTTGCTGTTCACCTAAACAAAGACGGTGAAACAATCAGCGCAAATACAGGCAGTATAGCGGCGGTGGCAACCGATGAAGCAATTGAATTTGCGGAGGAAATTTACAAAAGCGGCAAGCGACAGGGCTTCTTGGGGGTTTACCGTTACAGTGTCAGCCAAACAAATTCGGGGAGTATGGTGTTGTTCCTCGACTGCAGCCGAAGCTTGAGCCTGTTCTATAGGTTTTCAGAAGTATGCCTTACCATTTCGGCTATCGGAATTTTTGGAGTTTTCATTATTGTTCTCTTGCTTTCAAAAAGGGCGATTAAACCCATCGCTGACAGCTATGCAAAACAAAAGCACTTCATAACCGATGCCGGCCATGAGCTGAAAACGCCACTTACGGTCATAAACGCAAGCACGGATGTTCTGGAAATGACACAGGGTGAAAACGAATGGACTGCGAGTATCCGAAATCAGGTCGTAAGGCTTACGGAGCTGACAAACAGCCTTGTTTCCCTAGCCAGAATGGACGAACACGACAACAAGCTGATGATGACAGACTTTTCACTCAGCGACGCTGTTTCCGAAAGCTTGGTGCCATTTTCGCTCCTCGCCGCTCAGCAGGAAAAAAGCTTTGTAACAAATATTCAGAACAACATCAGCTTTGAAGGAAACGAAGAGTCGCTTCGAAAGCTTGTGGGAATTCTCGCGGATAACGCGATAAAATACTCAAGCGAAAAGGGAGATGTTTCGGTAACACTGAGGTCGGTATCAAAGGGACCTATGCTGCAGGTGAGAAATGCGGTCGAAGAAATTGAAAAGGGTTCGCATGACGAGCTGTTCGAACGATTTTATCGCGGGGATGCCTCCCGAAGCTCCGAAATTGGTGGTTACGGCATTGGGTTATCAATAGCCAAGGCCATTGTTAACGCACACAAAGGAAAAATTATGGCACGAAGTGAGGACGGGAAATCGTTGCTGATAAGCGTGCTGCTTTAGATGATATAGCTTAAGTGCCCCGAGTCGACAATTCGATTCGGGGCACTTCTCTTTACATTTCGGCAAATGGCCTTACAGAATCTTTACTTTTAAGTAACATTAAGTTTAACTTTTAAGTTCAGTTTAGGTTTTATTGGTATTCTTCTTACATGTTAAGGAGGATGTGAACATGAAGACAAACCAAGATACTTTTATGAGATATGAAATTAAATACCTTGTATCGGCCGAGCAACGGGCGGCTGTTATGGAAACGATGAACAAATATATGCAACCTGATGAATACGGCAAAAGCACGATTTGCAATATATATTATGACACAGCGGATATGCGTCTGGTGCGCAGGTCAATTGAAAAACCTGTTTATAAAGAGAAGCTGCGAGTGAGATGCTACGGAACACCCTCAGCAAATGATAAGGTTTTTGTCGAGCTGAAAAAGAAGTATGACGATGTGGTTTTCAAACGCCGTGTGTCAATGTGTGAGCTTGATGCTGAAAGATATATCATAGGTGAATGTGAAAGTCCGAAACAAAACCAGATTGTAAGCGAAATTGACTATTTCATTTCCAAATATAGAGGCATTGTTCCGGCGGCATACGTTTCATATGAAAGGGAAGCATACTTTGCCAAGGACGACCCCAATCTCCGAATCACCTTTGATGAAAATATACTTTGGCGTGATTATGATTTGAGCCTGACAAAGGGAGTTTACGGAAACCCGTTGCTCAAAGAGGGACAAAGCCTGATGGAGATTAAGGTTTCCTCCTCCATGCCGCTTTGGCTTACTCATACGCTCTGCGAGCAAAAAATCTACAAGATAAACTTCTCAAAATACGGTAATGCCTATAAAACAATGACGGGCAAAAATATAGAAGGGGGCTACGTTTGTGCCTGATATTTTTTCTGGAATCTTTGATACCGCGGCTACGACAGCAAGTGTCGGAGTGGGTAGTTTTATCGCCTGCCTGGGAGCGGCAATAGCCTTAGGTCTGGTTATCGCTTTCTTCTACATGTACAAAAACAAATATTCAAGAAGCTTCATTGCAACTCTTGCGCTGCTTCCGGCTATAGTGTGCGTGGTTATTCTAATGGTAAACGGCAATATCGGAACGGGCGTTGCGGTTGCGGGCGCATTCAGCCTTGTGCGATTTCGCTCAGTTCCGGGAACGGCGAAAGAAATTGGGGCAATCTTTTTGGCAATGGCCACAGGAATTGTAACAGGCATGGGTTACCTCGGCTACGCAACGCTCTTCGTTCTAGTAATAGGGTTTGCGGGAATGCTGTTGAACAAGCTAAAATTCGGCGAAACGGCAACACCCTTCTGCAACAAAACAATGCGCATCACAATTCCGGAGGATTTGGACTATACAGGCGTTTTCGACGATTTGTTTGACGAATATACTGCAAACCACAGCCTTATAAGCGTAAAAACGACCAACATGGGAAGTCTCTTCAAACTAACTTACAACATTACATTAAAAGATGCATCGGCAGAGAAGGAATTTATCGATAAGCTGCGCTGCAGAAACGGTAACCTAGAAATATCTTCATCCCTGCAGGAAACTAAACTCGGTGAACTCTAAGGAGGAGTTACTATGAAACTCATAACATCAATTTTCGTGGCAGTGATGCTAATATTAGCAATTTTTACAGGCTGCGCCTCACAAACAACGGATACGACGGAGAGCGCAAGCCCGAGTGCAACGGCAACAACAGTTGTGTCGGACACAACGGCTGATGACGCAATGTTTACTGACCGCGACAAGGAAATCGGCTACAGCGAAGCGGAAAGCACAATCGTAACGCTTGCAGATGACGCAACAACAGCAAACGGAGAGGGCGTTACAATCTTTGGCAACACCATTACAATTAACACCGAAGGAACATTTATCTTAAGCGGCAGTCTTTCAAACGGGCAGCTTGTCGTTGACGCGGCAGACGACGCAAAAATCCAGATAGTATTAAATGGTGCGGATATTACAAACGAAAGCAGTGCCGCGATATATGTTATTAACGCGGATAAGGTATTCCTAACAACGGCAGCCAACACCGAAAACTCTGTCTCGGTTACAGGTGAATATGTTGCTATTGATGAAAACAGCATTGATGCCGCGGTTTTCTCAAAGACGGATTTGACGCTTAACGGCGCAGGAACACTTACGATTAATGCAAAATACGGTCATGGTGTTGTGTCAAAGGATGACCTAGTCGTTACCTGCGGAAGCTATGTGATTAAGGCGGAAAAACAAGGGCTCTCGGGTAAAAACAGCCTTAGAATAGCAGACGGCGAATTTGCAATCACAGCAGGTACGGACGGACTCCACAGCGAAAACGCGGACGATACAACGCTCGGCTTTGTCTACATCGCAGGAGGAACCTTTAGTATCAGCGCCGGCAAACAGGGCATCAGCGGAACAAGAAATGTCAGTGTTTTGGGCGGGACAATAGATATCGCGGAAAGCTATGAGGGCATCGAAGGTCTGACGATTAACATTTCGGGCGGAGATATTACCATTGCTTCAAGCGACGATGGCCTTAACGCGGCGGGCGGAAACGACGGAAGCGGCGGAATGGCTCAAGGCGGCATGGGCGCTGTGGAAGGGTGCGAGATAATCATTTCCGGTGGTACGCTTACAATTGACGCAAACGGAGACGGTATTGATTCCAACGGAAACCTGACAATATCCGGCGGTGTTATAACCGTAAATGGGCCTGCAAACCAAGGCAACGGGGCGCTTGACTTTGCCGGAACCTCAGAAATTACAGGCGGTACGCTATTGGCCGCTAGCAATGGCGGAATGGACGAAGGTTTTTCGGATAGCTCAACTCAAGCTTCAATTGTTTATTCACTGGGAAAAACGCAGTCGGCTGGGACAAGCGTAAGCCTTAAGGACTCAAGCGGAAATCTAGTTGCCGAATTTACCCCGACAAAACAATTCAGCGCCGTGTACTTCAGTGTACCTGAGCTTGCAAATGGCGAAACCTATACGCTCTGCGTTGGATCCGAGGAATACTCCGTTGAGCTGACCTCCGTTTCATTTACTAATGGCGGCGGAATGGGCATGGGCGGTGGACAGGGCAATCAAATGCCTTCCGGCGGTCAGGGCGGCCCTGGCGGCGGAGGCAACGGAAAAACTCCTCCGAGCGGAACAATGCCAGACGCAAACTCCTCGGCTACAGTTCAGCAATAACTATAACTGAAAAGCAAACTAATCAAGTCCGGCTCTCGAAAGGGAGCTCGGACTTTTTTGAGCAAAAGACAATTTTATATTGGTCTTGACATTAAAATTTTATTGTGACAAACTTGACGGAGCGGACAAACCACTATTATCCTGCGTGCGAAAGGAAAAGGGCAATGCGGCAAAATCATTCCGCAAATATCATAACCGCGGCAAGAATTGTCTTGTCGGTTTTGCTCTTGACTGTTAAGCCCTTGAGCATAGCTTTTATCGTTATATACCTTCTTTGCGGTTTTAGCGACGTTCTTGACGGGTACATCGCAAGGAAAACGCATACGGAAAGCATGCTGGGCTCAAGACTCGACTCTGCGGCAGATTTTGTTATGACAGCCGTAATTCTCGTTGTGCTTTATCGGCTTATCACGATATCAACAGGCGTTTGGCTGTGGGTGGCGGCAATTGCGCTGATACGTTTTGCGGCAATGGGAATAGTCTGGGTAAGGTTTGGAAAACCGGCCATGCTTCACACCTATGCAAACAAGGCCACAGGAATTCTGTTTTTTCTCTTTCCCTTGTCGCTCACTCTTGTTTCGCAGACGATACCAATTTTTGTGCTTTGCAGTGCGGCAACATTGTCCGCAGCCGAGGAATTGCTTATTAATATAATTTGCAAATCGTTTGATGAAAACAGAAAAAGTTTGCTTTCGATAATAGAGAAAGACATTCTGCCCTTAGAATAATGAAATGAGAATAGTTTGAACATGATTAAATGGAAGAAAAACATAACACTGTTTCTTACGAGCCAGGCAATTTCGCTGTTTGGCTCTTCGATTGTGCAATACGCAATTATATGGTACGTGGCAAAAGAAACAAGCTCAGGCGTAATGATGATGCTAATGACAATCTGCGGTTTTCTGCCGCAGGTGCTAATCTCAATTTTTGCCGGAGTATGGGCGGATAGATTCAGCCGTAAGAAGCTGATTATTCTATCTGACTCGGGGATAGCCATTTCAACGCTTGCTCTTGCCATAATTATTATGGACAGCCAAGATTTTTACTGGGCACTGTTTGTGATTTCGGCAATTCGCTCCTTAGGAGCGGGCATACAGACGCCAGCTGTGAATTCGGCGATACCGCAGCTCGTGCCTATGGAAAAGCTTATGAGGGTCGGCGCAATCAACAGCAGCGTGCAGTCGATAATAAACCTTGCTGCACCCTTAGCGGGAGGCGCCATCCTGCTGCTGGGAAAATTTTATTACATTATGTTTGTAGATGTAATTACTGCGGTAATAGGCATATCAATCCTTGGACTCTTCGTTCCTCTGCCGAAGCTTGAAAGAGCCGAGGAACAGGCGTTACCGGGCTATTTCGACGACCTGAAAGAGGGCGTCAGCTACGCATTGGGTAACAATTTCCTCCGTAAAACGCTAATGGTTTGCGGAGTGTTCTGCTTTCTGATTGTTCCTGCCGCTTGTCTCAGCGATCTTTTTGTCGTCCGTATATTCGGCGACCTATTTCCGCCGGAAAGCTATTTGCCACTCACCCTCAACGGAATGGCTTTCTTTGCCGGCGCAATTCTGGGAGGGATAATTCTTGGAGCGTGGGGAGGCTTCCCAAACAGGCTTAAAACGCTTGCCTTGGGCGGCATCGGGTTTGGTATTACGACTGCTGCCATGGGTCTTGTCGGTTCGTTCTGGGTTTATCTAGTAGTCATCTTCCTTGCAGGCATCGCAATGCCCTTCAACAATTCGCCTCTAATGGTCATGCTTCAGGAAAAGGTCGAGCCGGAAAAACAGGGACGGGTGTTCTCGCTGCTTCAAATTGTTAATATTCTTGTCATGCTAATCGCTATGTTGGTGTTCGGCCCACTTGCGGATGTAGTGCCGATACAGTGGCTTATGGTTGGCTCAGGTATAGGGCTGCTTATGATGACCGCAGCGGTTGTCAGCTGGAAGAGCTTTTACCGCGAGGGGATAACGCTTATTAAGCAGCAAGGTTATGATGTGCTTCCGGCTGCTGAAACACCCATGGAAAATTGAAATAACTGTGATAAGGCCGCGCTATAAACTGATTGCGCGGCCACTTTTTGCTTTTCAAAACAAAAAGTACATTTAATTAGTTTTTTATGTGACAAAGTTACGGAAATAATGAAGCTGCAAGGGTAAACTAAAGCCATAAACAACGAAAGTTGTTATAACTTAGAAATATGGCCGAGTAATCGGAGACGCTTATGTATCTGCGTTTGTTACACTATTAACAATATATTCGGGAGGGAAAGGTTTATGAGCAAAGTTCTTATAATAGGCGGCGTGGCAGGCGGCGCAAGCTGTGCGGCGCGACTTCGCAGACTGGACGAAAATGCGGAAGTTGTTTTATTCGAGCGCGGAGAATATATTTCATATGCTAACTGCGGGCTTCCATACCATGTGGGAGAGGTCATCAAATCACGCGACGCACTGCTTTTACAGACACCTGCCGCAATGCGCGCAAAGTTCAACATTGATGTGCGTATTAAAAACGAGGTTGTATCCATTGACAGCGAGAATAAGACAGTAACCGTAAAACATACTGACACAGGCGAAACCTATACGGAAAGCTACGATACGCTGGTAATTTCAACAGGCTCTTCGCCCTTACGTCCTCCGATTCCGGGTATTGATTCACCAAGGATTCAGACCTTGTGGACAGTGCCTGACACAGACCGCATCCGTCAGTTCGTGAAGGAGCGCGGTGTGAAGTCGGCGGCTGTCATCGGCGGCGGCTTCATCGGGCTTGAAATGGCGGAAAACCTTCGTCACCTTGGGCTTTCTGTTTCGATAATAGAGATGCTAGATCAGGTTATGGCACCGCTTGACTTTGAAATGGCACAGCTTCTGCATGAAAACCTTGTTCAAAACGGTGTGGAGCTTCATATGGGCGACGGCGTTTCCACCTTTAACGACACAGGCGACAAGGTTGATATAACACTAAAAAGCGGCAAAACTGTTTCGGCAGATTTGGTAATTCTCGCGATCGGCGTTCGTCCTAACGGGGAGATTGCGAAGTCCGCTGGGCTTGAAACAAATGCTCGCGGCGGAATCGTTGTCGATGAATACCTCAAGACCTCTGACCCAAGCATCTATGCCGTGGGCGATGTAATAGAAGTTGAGGACTTCATTGACAAAAGCCGCACAATGATTCCTCTTGCGGGGCCAGCTAACAAGCAGGGCAGAATCGCCGCAAACAACATTGCAGGCGCAAGCGAAAAATACGAGGGCACGCAGGGCACCTCAGTTGCAAAGGTGTTTGACCTGACCGCCGCGACTACAGGCGCAAATGAGAAAACGCTCATAAAGCGTGGACTTGAAAAGGGCAAGGATTATGAAAGTATTACGATAGTCCAAAACTCACACGCGGGCTATTACCCCGGTGCAGTTCCGATGACGCTAAAGCTTCTGTTCTCTGAGGATGGAAAGAAAATTTTCGGCACGCAGATAGTCGGTGCGGACGGCGTGGACAAACGAATTGACACACTGGCTGTTACAATCAGGCTTGGAGGGGGTATAAATGAACTCAAAAACCTTGAGCTTGCCTATGCTCCGCCCTATTCCTCCGCAAAAGACCCTGTCAATATGGCCGGCTTTGTCGCGGAAAATGTCATGAGCGGCAAATCCTCGTTTGCTCCGTGGGACGTGGTCGAGAAAAACACGGAAGCTACGCTGCTTGATGTCAGAGAGCCTGCCGAGCTGATGGCTTTCTCGATTGACAGAGCAAAGCACATTCCGCTAGGACAGCTTCGCTCACGCCTAAACGAGCTGGACAAAGCAAAAGAAACCATTGTTTTCTGCGCAATCGGAGTCCGTGCATATAATGCCCTGCGGATACTCAAAAATAACGGCTTTGAAAATGTAAAGCTCTATCCGGGCGGAATGCGTTTTTATCAGTCAACTCACTTTAAGGGGGAAAAAACCGTGGCTTTTAATACCCCTGTAGAGGACAGCGGACACGTGGATACCAAAAACGCACCCATTGCCTCCATGCGTTTGGACTGCAGCGGAATGCAGTGCCCCGGCCCCATAATGAAGGTTTTTGAAACCATGAAGGAAATGAAAGACGGCGATGTTATGGAAGTGTCCGCCTCTGACCCCGGCTTTGCAAGGGACATCGTGGCATGGAGCCGACGCACGGGAAACACCCTCGTTAACAACGAAAAACGCGGAAACGATTATGTGGCGCTGGTAAAAAAAGGTACAGATAGTGGAGCACTGCGACCGGTTCAATCCTCCGCGGAAGGAAAGACAATTATTGTCTTCTCCGGGGACCTTGACAAGGTGCTTGCAAGCTTCATCATTGCAAACGGAGCTGCTGCGATGGGCAGACCCGTTACCATGTTCTTTACCTTCTGGGGACTCAATGTTCTTCGCAAATCCCAAAAACAAAAGGTAAGCAAAACCTTTATGGAAAAGATGTTCGGCTTCATGATGCCCAGAGGAACAGGAAAGCTTAAGCTTTCAAAAATGAATATGGGCGGCATGGGAACTGCCATGATGAAGAGAATCATGCACGACAAGAATGTTGACTCCCTCGAGGAGCTAATCCGAAAGGCCATGAAGGCCGGGGTTAAAATCGTCGCCTGTACTATGAGCATGGATGTAATGGGCATCAAGGAAGAAGAACTTATCGAAGGCGTTGAGCTTGGCGGTGTCGGAGCATATCTCGGCGATGCCGAGGAATCAAACGTAAACCTTTTCATCTGATTATATGCGGCTATGTTAAATAGCCTTGCTATAATGATCTCCTCTCTCCTCCACGGGTTTAAGGCTCACAGCGTCCCAACAGGCGCTGTGAGCTACCTGTATACTTCGGAGCGAGTAAAACTGATTCTTGCAGCTGGGGCCATGTTGAACCGCATAATTGTACAATGAAATACAACACAGGAATTTTTGTTGCACAGAGTACAGATTTGTGGTATATTATAAGAGTAATTTACAAACCGTACTGACATTGAAGATATATTTCTGAGATGAAAGGCAGTTGCGTAGCGATTATGCTGTTTGCGCCTGCCAAGGCGCATTTTTTGTTGTAAAAAAGGAGTAAGCTCTATGAACGCTATGGAAACTCAGGAAAAAAGGCTTGCGATGATCGCAATCGTCGTCGAAAACTTCGAATCGGTCGAAAAGCTCAACAAACTGATGCACGAAAACGGGAACTATATCATCGGACGAATGGGCGTGCCCTGCCGTGACAGAGAGGTTTCCCTAATAAGCGTTGCGCTGGACGCTCCCGGCGATGTAATCAGCTCCCTGTCAGGCAAGCTGGGGATGCTCCCCGGTGTCAGTGCAAAGACAGTTTATGCCAAAACCAATCCACAGGGGTAAGATTGTCTTAGCTTTAGGTTTGAAATCAAGAAAGGGAGAATTACTATGAAAAAGAACACTATTACTATTTCTCTGTGCCTTGTTTTAGCACTGAGCCTGATTGCAGGCTGCGGCACGAAAAACACGGCAAGCTCCACTGACGTTCCGGAAACGACCGTATCTGCTGAACCATCACCCACCAAACAGGTAAATGTGTCGATTGCAGGGCTTGCAGGGCCCACATCCATCGGAATGATAAAAATGATTTCCGAAAAAGCCCTCAACAGCGACGCCTATGCCGTCAGCTATGAAATTGCGGCCGCACCCGATACACTGACGGCAAAGGTCATTAACGGCGAAGTTCAGATTGCGGCTTTGCCCACAAACTCCGCGGCTGTCCTCTACAATAAGACCGAGGGAAAGATTCAGTTCCTCGCGCAGAACACCCTCGGCGTGCTTTATCTCGTCGGGAAGGATGCATCGGGCGTTACGTCTCTTAAGGATTTGGAGGGGAAGACGATTGCCATCAGCGGAAGCGGCGGCGTTCCTCAATATGCCATGGAGTATATTCTGGACAAGGCCGGAATCAAGGATTCCGTTACACTCAACTACCTCACCGACCATGCTTCAACAGCGCAGGCACTGCTTGCAGGGGACGCTGATTTGGCAATTTTGCCGCAGCCCTTTGTAACTCAGGTACTTGCAAAAGATGCGACAATAAAAATACTGCTTGATATAAACAAGGAATGGGACACGGCGTCCGAAGGAAACAGTGTTCTTTCGATGGGCTGCCTTGTTGTCAATAAAGCCTTCGCAGACGAAAACCCAGAGTTTATCGCGGAATTTCTGGCCCAGTACGAAGCCTCCGTTAACTTCGTTAACGAAAATCCAAAGGATGCGTCTGGAATGGTTGCCGAGGCGGGCATTGTACCGAGCGCGGAGCTTGCGGAAAAGGCTATACCCTATTGCAACATCGTTTTTAAAGACGCTCAGAGCGCAAAATCGGAGATAAATGGATTTTTACAGGTGCTTTATGGCTTCAACCCCGCATCGATAGGCGGAGCAATGCCTGACGACGGCTTCTATTACGCCGCGCCGGCAAAATAGAAATCAAAAGGGGATAGACGTGAAAAGCAAAATGTCCCGATTTGCCTCTGCCCGTTGGATTAGGCGGACGCTGATAGTAGTGCTTTGGATAGCAATCTGGGAAGTGGTGTACCTGCTTATCGGCAGGGACATCTACTTCCCTTCGCCCATATCTGTTGTTAAAACCTTTTTTGAATTGTTGGAGCAGAAGGCGACGTGGACAATAATTGGCATGAGCATTTACAGAACGCTTTTTGCCATAGCGGCGTCGGCAATTCTGGGTGTAATATTCGGTATGATGTGCGGACTTAGCCGAACCCTTTATGATGTGATAAATCCGCTGATAGTGGTACTTAAATCAACACCCGTTGTGTCCGTAATTATTATAGCAATTTTTTGGTTTCGCTCAACGGATGTGCCTATTTTTTCGGGCTTTCTCATGTGTTTTCCAATCGTTTTCACAGCAACGGTCGCCGGAATTCGCGGCACCGACCCAAAGCTTATCGAGATGTGCTCGTTTTATAAAGTCGGGCGGTTCGAAAAGCTGAAATCGCTGTACTTTCCGTCCTCAAAACCCTATATTAATTCCTCGGTGGTGTCGGCAATCGGAATCTGCTGGAAAGCCGTTGCCGCCGCAGAGGTGCTCAGTATGCCGCGACTGTCTATCGGTGCAAACCTATTTTTTGCAAAAACCTCACTTGACCCCGCACTTCTTTTCGCATGGACAGCAATCATAATTCTGCTCAGCTTCATATTTGAAATGCTATATGCAAAGGTGTCGGGCTATGATAAAACTTGAAAACATCACAAAAAAATACGGCGACAAGGAGCTGTTTTCCGATTTTTCTGCAGAATTTGAGGAGCACAAGGTCAGCTGCATAATTGGCGCTTCCGGCGTGGGAAAAACAACGCTGATTAATATTGTAGCAGGCTTAATTTCTCCCGACAGCGGAAAGGTTATTGTTCCGTCTGATGGGGAGCTGCGCAGCTCTTACGTTTTTCAGGAGCCGCGTCTCTTGCCGTGGCTGAACGTGCATGACAATCTTGATTTGGTACTGAAAAATGTACAGAAAACGACCGACGGACACGGGAAAAGCGTTTTTTATAGCAAGGAAGAGCGAGCAGAGCTTATAAAAAAGCAGCTTAAGCTGGTCGCACTTGAAAACTATGAATTTTCACCGCTTAGCGAGCTTTCGGGCGGAATGGTACAGCGTGTTTCGCTTTGCAGGGCGTTCTTATATCCCTCGAATATTTTGTTTTTGGACGAACCCTTTAAGGAGCAGGACACAAAGCTGAAGGATGAGCTCTATGAAACGTTTTTCCGCGCGTATGAAAACGACAACAAACGCCGAACGGTGCTGTTCGTAACGCATGATATATCTGAGGCACTGCGCCTTGCAGACACAATCTGCGTCCTTGCAGGATCACCGGCCAAAATTGTCGGAAAATTTGGCAAAGCTGAATTTTCTGACGACCTGAAAGCAAAGATAAAAGAGCTGCTTTAGTTTGGCAAAAAATAACGAAAGTTGGCTGGTTGAGGCGGATGACCTAAGCTTCATTTTTGCCGGATATAGATTTAATACAAATAAAAAAAGGAAAAAAGCTCCCGTTCGAATTATCGGACGGGAGCTTAACTTCATATTGGATTATTCGCCTTTGAAGCGGCTTTTTGCGGTGTAGTGAGTGTGGAGCAGCTCGTGAGACTTGTGGCTGCCCGGCTTTTCGAGGAAGCTGTCGTAAAGCTCCTTGATAACAGGGTTGTCATGGGACTTGCGCAGAGCCTTTCCGGAATCTTCGGAATAGAGGGCTTTAGCCCGAAGCTTTTTAAGGTCGACGTTGTTGCGAACTGCCGCAGGCTGGATGGGCTGACCGCCGCCGTTTACACAGCCGCCGGGGCAGGCCATAACCTCGACAAAGTGATAGTTCTTCTCGCCACGCTTGATGGACTCGAGCAGCTCCTTAGCGTTAGCAAGTCCGCTTGTTACCGCAACATTAAGCGTAAGGCCGCCGACCGTATAGGTGGCTTCCTTGACAGCGTCCGTGCCGCGAACATCGCAGAACTCGATTGGAGCTGCGGTGTCGCCGGTGAGCCACTCTGCTGCTGTGCGGAGAGCTGCTTCCATAACGCCGCCGGTTGCACCGAAAATAACACCGGCTCCTGTAGAAACGCCGAGGGGGTCGTCGTAGTTTTCGTCAGGCAGATTGGGGAAGTCGATACCTGCGCGCTCAATCATACGGCCGAGCTCGCGGGTTGTAAGAGCGACATCGACATCGACAACGCCGTTAACTCCCTGCTCCTCGCGCTTACACTCGTATTTTTTTGCGGTGCAGGGCATGATGCTGACAACGAACATGTCCTTCGGGTCGATACCAAGCTTTGTGGCATACCAGCTCTTGGCGATTGCACCAAACATCTGCTGCGGAGATTTGCAGGAGGAAAGGTTGGGTATAAATTCGGGATAATAATGCTCGCAGTAATTAATCCAGCCGGGTGAGCAGGAAGTGATGAGCGGGAGAGCACCATTGTTCTGGATGCGTCCCACAAGCTCGGTTGCTTCCTCAAGAATCGTGAGGTCGGCGGAGAAGTCGGTGTCGAAAACATCGTCAAAGCCAAGACGGCGCAGAGCGGCGACCATTTTTCCTTCGACATTTGTGCCGATGGGCATATTGAACGCTTCGCCCAAAGCTGCGCGGGTGGCGGGAGCTGTCTGAACAATGACACGCTTGGTGGGATCGGCAAGAGCTGCCCAAACCTCGTCGGTCTGATCCTTTTCGCTAAGTGCGCCGGTGGGACAGGCAACAATGCATTGACCGCAGGAAACGCAAGCAACGGAGGCAAGCGGAGTGTCGAAAGCGCTTCCGATGTGGGTGTTAAAGCCGCGGTCGTTAACGCCGATAACAGCTGCTGCCTGATTCTGCTCGCATACTGCTGTGCAGCGACGGCAGAGAATGCACTTCGAGTTGTCGCGAATCATGTGAGTCGCAGACTCATCAACGGTGCTGGGTGTCTTTGCTCCGTCGTAAGCCGCCTCGTCATCAACTCCGTAGTCATGGCAGAGCTTCTGCAGCTCACAGGAGCCGCTGCGCACGCAGCTCAAGCACTCGCGGCGATGGTTGGAAAGAAGAAGCTGCAGGTTAATCTTGCGCGCTTCAAACACTTTTTTGCTGTTGGTGATAACCTCCATGCCCTCGGTAACGGGGAAAACGCAGGCAGCGTTGAGCTTGGGTGAGCCCTTGATTTCAACAACGCACATACGGCAGGCACCGATCTCGTTAATATCTTTAAGATAGCAGAGAGTAGGGATGTCGATATGTGCCTCGCGTGCGGCGTTAAGAATGGTGGTTCCTTCGGGGACTGTTACAGCCACACCATTGATTTTAAGATTTATCATTTTTGTTTCCATATCTGTTTCCTCCTCTCCTTATCTCTTGTAAATTGCTTTAAACTTGCAGCTGTCGATGCAGGCGCCGCACTTTATACACTTTTCGGTGTCAATAACATGAGCGTTCTTAACTTCGCCGGCAATAGCCGAGGCAGGGCAGTTGCGCGCACATAGGGTGCAGCCCTTGCACTTTTCTGCGTCGATGTAGTAGTTGAGAAGCTTCTTGCATACGCCGGAGGGGCAGCGTTTGTCGATAACGTGAGCTTCATATTCATCACGGAAATAGCGCAGTGTGGACAAAACAGGATTCGGGGAAGTTTGTCCGAGACCGCAGAGGGAGTTCTCCTTGATGTAGTAGCAAAGAGACTCGAGTCTGTCAAGGTCTTCAAGCTCTCCGTTGCCGGAGGTGATTTTTTCGAGAATTTCCAGCATACGACGGTTACCGACACGGCAGGGTGTGCATTTGCCGCAGCTTTCGTCAACTGTAAATTCAAGGAAGAACTTTGCGATGTCGACCATGCAGTTGTCCTCGTCCATGACAATCATTCCGCCGGAGCCAATCATGGAGCCGATGGAAATCAGGTTGTCATAGTCGACGGGAATGTCCATAAGGCTTGCGGGGATACAGCCGCCGGAAGGTCCGCCGGTCTGAACAGCCTTGAACTTCTTACCGTTGGGGATGCCACCGCCGATTTCCTCGATGATTTCGCGGAGGGTTGTGCCCATGGGGATTTCAACAAGACCTGTGTGGTTAATCTTGCCACCGAGAGCAAAGACCTTTGTTCCTTTGGACTTCTCTGTGCCCATGGAAGCAAACCAATCTGCGCCCTTGAGAATGATTTGAGGTACGTTTGCGTAGGTTTCGACGTTGTTGTTCATTGTGGGCTTGCCGAAAAGACCCTTGACTGCAGGGAATGGAGGACGGGGACGGGGGTCGCCGCGCTTGCCTTCGATGGAGTTGAGCAGAGCGGTTTCCTCGCCGCAGACGAAAGCGCCTGCGCCCAAACGGATGTCGAGGTCGAAGTCAAAACCAGTTCCAAGAATATTCTTTCCCAAAAGTCCGACTTCTCTCGCCTGAGCGATGGCAATTTTTAGACGCTTAACAGCGATGGGGTATTCCGCACGGACATAGATATAGCCGAAGGAAGCTCCAATCGCATAACCAGCGATTGCCATGGCTTCGATAACGCAATGGGGGTCGCCCTCAAGAACGCTGCGGTCCATGAATGCGCCGGGGTCGCCTTCGTCGGCGTTGCAGCAGACATATTTTATATCGCTCTTCTGTACAGCGGTAAAGCTCCACTTTTTGCCTGTGGGGAAGCCGCCGCCTCCGCGTCCGCGAAGCCCGCTGTCGGAAATTACTTTGATAACCTCATCCGGCGTCATTTCGGTGAGCACCTTTGCAAGTGCCATGTAGCCGTCGTAAGCGATGTATTCGTTGATGTTTTCAGGGTCGATAACGCCGCAGTTGCGCAGAGCGACGCGCTTTTGTTTGCGGTAGAAATCGGTGTCGTCAAGGCTGAGAACTGTGTCTTCAACAACAGTCTCGGTGTAAAGCAAACGCTTTACAAGTCGGCCCTTAAGCAGATGCTCGGTGACAATTTCCTTAACGTCTTCGCTCTTAACCTGAGAGTAGAAAGCGCCCTCGGGATAGATGACAACGACGGGGCCGAGTGCGCAAAGACCAAAGCATCCAGTTTTTATGACTTTAACTTCGTCGCCGAGACCGGCGCTTTTCAGCTCGGTTTCGAAGACTTCAATTAGTTTATCGCTTCCGGAGGAATGACAGCCTGTACCGCCGCAAACGAGGATATGTGAACGAACCATTTAATAACCTCCTTAATTTGCGTTGGCGCCGATGGTGTATTCAACCACGGGGCTGCCGTTTACTACGTGCGACGCGATAATCTGGGGCACCTTTTCAGGGGTGACATGTACATATGTGGTTTTTGTGCCGTCGGCATCATATATTTCGATTACCGGCTCAAACTGACAGATTCCGATGCAGCCTGTCTGAGCGACGGCGACATCGGTAAGCTTGCGGGTTTCGACTTCCTTGACGCAAGCGGCAAGAACGGGACGGGCGCCTGCTGCGATTCCGCAGGTTGCCATACCAACGACAATTCTAACGCGGGTTTCGCCATCCTTGCGAACGCCGATTTTTGTCTTCATCTCGTCGCGCAAAGCCTGAAGTTCTGCTAAACTCTTCATCTTTGGATTACCTCCTGTGTTGTGGAAACATATTGTATGTTTCCCATATTTGTTAGCTATATATTGTGACCTGAGAGCAGATCAGAGGTGTTTTCCGCAAGAAACTCGCGGATAAACATGGAAATTTTGGGGTCATTAAGCTCAATTCCGTCAAGTATTCGGCGAAATTCGCGCGTATCCAGTGTCATTTTGGCTCCATCAATGAGACGTTTGTATACAAAATCGATATGCGGATTGCAGTGGATGAGCGTGCTGATGGTTTCATTAATGTCGCCGAGCGGCATAAGATCAATGCTTGAACGTATAAAATCGGCCTTTATAATTGTGCCAATGCCGACCGTGCTTTGGATTTCAAGCTTGCCTCCGGTTAGCTCTGCCGCCATTTTGAAAAACGGGACACCCAAACCGACCTTTCTTGTTGAGCGCGTGGTGTAGAACGGATCTGTGACGTTTTTGACTTGTTCTGCCGTCATTCCGCAGCCGTTGTCGGAAATGGTTACGGAAAGAAGATCGGCCTGCGGCTTTTCCTCGATGGTAATCTCAACAAGCGTTGCGTTTGCGCGAACTGAGTTTTCCGCCACATCCAAAATGTTCATGGAAAGCTCCTGCATCATAGCACTACCTCCACGTATTACACGTATTAAGTGTATTGCATATCAACTGAGATTGCCGCTCAAAAATAAGTTCATTTACTAAAACTTATTCACACTTTTTCAGGATTCCGTCTATCTGGTCCGGCGTAACCTTACCGTAAACGTCTTCATTTATGCTGAATACCGGAGCAAGTCCGCATGCGCCCATGCAGCGGCAGGCATCCAGAGAAAATTTACCGTCGGGAGTGGTGCCGCCGTCTTCTACGTTGAGCTTCTGCTTAAGCTTGTCATAAATCTCTCCTGCACCCTTGACATAGCATGCGGTTCCAAGACAAACGGAGATAGCGTACTTTCCCTTTGGATTAAAGGTGAACTGAGAATAAAAAGTGGCAACGCTGTAAACGTTCTCCGTTGAGATTCCCAGCTCTGCGGCGATGACTTCGATTACAGGTTCGGGCAGATAGCCGTAGATTTCTTGCGCTACCTGCAGAATTTGAACCAACGAGTGTTCACCCTGCAGAGCCGCAATACTTTCACGAAGCTTTTTGTCTTGTTCGGGTGTTCCGACAAAAGCAGTTGTGCATGTTTTGCTTGACATTTGCGATTCCTCCAGTTTTTATTTATAAAATGCTCTGTTGAGATGCTCTATATCGAAAAACTAAATATAGTTATTCTTCATTTTGATATATCATCCGATATAAGACTGCTGAGTGATAGAACTGGAAATGAAGGTGTTATGTCTGGAAAATATTATTTTGCCAAGTGTGTGATTGAATAAATTAAATAATATGCTATACTGCAAATAAGTGAATATCCGGTTTGCCATCGACCAGTATACATCGTTTCGCAGAAATATAAAACAGGAAAATATTATTTGTGCATTTATTAACAAAATAGAAAACCATTAAGCGATTATTTTAAAGACACTTTATATTGGGGGGGAAAATTGATTATGTTGATAAAAGAAATTAAGAAGGTTCTGGATGCGCAGATTCTTGTCGGCGAAGAATTGCTGGAGACAGAGGTTAATAACGCCTGCGGAAGCGACATGATGAGTGATGTGCTTGCCTTTGTTAAAGACCAGTCCGTCCTGATTACAGGGCTTTTAAACCAGCAAGCAATCCGTACGGCGGCAATGATGGATATGGTTTGTGTTGTTTTTGTCCGCGGAAAGCAACCGGGAGAAGATATCCTTGAAGTCGCTAGAGAAAACGGGATTGTTGTCTTGATGACGAAACATCGCATGTATTCAGCTTGCGGAATGCTGTACTCGGCAGGACTGAACGGAGGGTTGTCAACAAAATGAGCGCTAACAGCCTGCACTATCACTTTGAGGTACCCGGCGATGATTTTACACGAGCGGGGACGGCCTCCAGCGCCGTTAAGCAGACACTTAAGCAGCTGGGGCTGAATCCCCAAACTGTGAGAAAAATGGCCATTTCCCTTTATGAGGGCGAAATTAACATGGTAATCCATGCGGGTGGCGGACAGATTGATGTGGATATCGATGACGAAAGGATCGTCGCTGTTCTGACTGACCATGGCCCCGGAATAGAAAATATTGAGCTTGCCATGCAGGAGGGCTGGTCGACAGCATCGGAACAGGTGCGCGGGCTGGGCTTTGGAGCGGGTATGGGTCTTCCGAACATGAAAAAATATTCCGATGAAATGACAATTGAAAGCAAACCGGGCAGCGGTACTAAGGTGACCGTTGTGGTCAATATTGGTGACTAATCCGGAAGACTAAACAAAGAAAAATCTTTGGAGGGTAGAAATGCCAGAGTATTTTCACTCCGTTACGCTGGATAAGGACGCTTGTCGCGGCTGTATTACCTGCGTTAAAAGGTGCCCAACGGAGGCGATCCGTGTACGAGACGGAAAGGCTCAGATTATTAAAGAGCGCTGTATTGACTGCGGCGAATGTATACGCGTATGTCCGCATCATGCAAAGCATGCCGTTACTGATCCGCTGAGCGCAATTGAGCAGTTTAAATATAAAGTAGTGCTTCCGCCCCCGTCCCTCTTTGGACAATACAAGAGGCAGGAGGACTTGGAGCTTATCCGCGCTGCCTTGCGAGAGCTGGGCTTTGACGCGGTTTTCGAGGTTGCGGCCGCCGCCGAGCTTGTGTCCGAAGCAACTCGACGTGTGCTTGAGCAGGGGAAGCAGAAAAGACCTATAATTTCATCTGCCTGCCCTGCGGTGCTTCGTCTGATTCGCATTCGCTTTCCAAACCTCTTGGAAAATGTGCTGCCGCTCTCCGCTCCGATGGAGGTTGCGGCGAGCCTTGCGCGCGAGCAGGCTGTTAAAAAAACAGGACTGAAGCCGGAGGAAGTCGGAATTGTATTTATAACGCCGTGCCCTGCGAAGGCAACAGCGATAAAAAACCCGATGGGAATCGAAAAAAGCAATGTTGATTTAGCTGTTTCTGTCAGCGAAATATATCCGCTTTTGCTTGCGGCGATGAACAAATGCGCCACAGCTGGGACAGGGCCGGAAACCGCACAGAGCGGACGAACCGGACTTAGCTGGGGCAACAGCGGCGGAGAGGCCGCGGCCACCTTTACAGTCCGTTATCTTGCGGCGGATGGAATTGAGAACGTGATAAACGTACTTGAGGAGATGGAAGACGACAGGCTTTCTGACCAAGACTTTGTTGAGCTTAATGCTTGTCCCGCGGGCTGCGTGGGAGGAGTGCTGAACATTGAAAACCCATATGTGGCGGAAACCAGAATGAAGCAGCTTCGCAACTATCGTCCTGTGGCCTGTAACAGCCTACAAGGGGAGAGTGTTCCCCACGAAATCCTTTGGGATGCGGAAGTTAAACCGATTAAGGCGCTTAGCCTGGATTCGCAGCCAAAGCATTCGTTGAAAATGATGCAGAAAATCGATGAAATAGAAGCTAAATTATACGGGCTTGACTGCGGTTCCTGCGGAGCGCCTTCGTGCCGAGCGCTGGCAGAGGATATCGTGCTTGGCTTCTCTACAGAGGATGCTTGTATATATCTTTTAAAGGACAAGGTTGAAGCCGTAAGGTCCAGTATGTTGTCCTTGAAAATTGACAGCAGAGATAAAAGCGGGGAAAAACAATGAAGGTGAAAGACTTGTGTGAAGAGCTTGGCTGGGCACTGACGAGCGGCGACGGGGAACGTGAAATAACGGGCGGCGTTTATTGCTGCGATCTTTTATCCATCGTTATGGGAAGAGCTCCAGCGGGAAGCCTTTGGATAACGGTAATGGGAAACGTCAATGCGATGGCGGTATCGAGCCTTGCCGACACGGCCTGTGTAGTTGTTGCGGAGTCAATGCCTCTCGACGAGGAGGCACTAAATGGGGCAAGAAAGGGAGACATCACAGTTTTGCAAACCAAATTGCCCGTGTTTGAAGCCGCCGTGTTGGCTTCGGCACTTTTAAATCAGCGATAGTAACGCAAAGAGAAGGGGGGACGAATGCTGTGCCGAAATTCGCATATGATCTTCATATACACAGCTGTCTCTCACCCTGCGGCGATGCGCTTATGACACCGCCGAATATTGCGAATATGGCTTATATTAAGGGCTTGGATATAATCGCAATAACAGACCACAACAGCGCCCGAAACGTCCGCGCCGTAATGAAGGCCGCGGCAGAGCTGCCGCTGACGGTAATTCCCGGAATAGAGCTTACGACTGCCGAAGAAATTCATCTTGTTTGCCTTTTTCCCGATGTTGACAGTGCGGAGAAGGCGGGCGCGGAGCTTGAAAAGCACTTGCCGCCTGTTCAAAATCGTCCGGAGTTTTTCGGAGACCAGATCATAATGAACGAGAATGAGGAGATAACGGGAATATTTCCGTTTCTGCTCTCAAACGCTTTGGACTTGTCGATTGATAAGCTTCCGGAAATAATCAGCGGGTTTGGCGGCTTTTGCTATCCCGCTCATATCGACAGAACAGCAAACAGCATAATCTCCATTTTTGGAGCATTGCCCGATAAGCCAAAGTTCGCTTGCCTTGAGGTTCACAATCCGGCGCTGTTTTTTCGAAACTCCGAAAATGCTGGCTACAGGGAAGAGCATGTTGTCGTAACATCGTCCGACGCGCATAATCTTCATGATATTTCGGAACGTGAACACCTGCTCGAACTTGATAAGCCAAGCTTCGACGCTTTGAGAAAAGAGCTGTGCGCCGGTATGCGCTGAGGCCGTTGCAAGGAAGCGGATTGTTATTTTCTTAACTTATGCGGAGAAATGAAAAGACGGGTCTTACTTTTGTCAACACGCAAACAGTATTTTACTACAAAAGCACCACATTGTCAAAGTATGAGGGATGTTGCAAATCTCAAATTGATAAATTCGTAACAATAAATAAAAACAATACACGTGTATGGTGCAAATGCAACATATTTCATAAAAATTACGATGGCAAGCGTAAGTCGCGTATAATGTATTTTAAGCATTAGTTGCCTTAAGGGGGGGGCGGGAAAATGAAGGTTGCACTTATTAATGGACAGAATCACAAGGGCTCAACTTATCATATCGGCAGGAGGCTTGCCGAGAAGCTTACGGATTCCGCAAATATCGCGGAAGTGTTTATGCCAAAGGATATGCCGAATTTTTGCCTTGGCTGCGCTAGGTGCATTATGGAGGACGAGAAGCTTTGTCCGCACTACGCACACATAGAACCGATTACAAGCATTATTGATTCAGCAGATGTGTTGATTTTCACTTCTCCAGTCTATGTTTTTCATGCAACTGGCTCTATGAAGGCGCTGCTTGACCACTACGCATATCGCTGGATGCCGCATAGACCGGAAGAAAAGATGTTTACCAAACAGGGAGTTTGCATTTCAACCGCTGCAGGTGCCGGAATGAAATCAACCATCAAGGATATGCGAGACAGCCTTTCCTTCTGGGGGGTCGGAAAGATTTACAGCTTTGGGATTGCGGTTAATGCAATCAAGTGGGACGAGGTTCCTAACAAGAAAATAGCGAAAATTAAAAAAAGGACCGATGCCCTTGCCAGAGCTATTTTAAGGCGTGAGGGGAAGGCGCGTCCCTCGCTGAAGACACTTCTCTGGTTTTACGGTATTCGCCTTATGCAAAAAAAGCCCCTCAATGCCGTTGATGGAGAGTATTGGAAGGCAAAGGGCTGGCTGGGTTCGGCAAGACCGTGGAAAAGCAGTAGAACATAATGGAGCACAATAGAAACAGGCAAACCTAAATGGGTTTGCCTGTTTCTATTGTGCTGCTAAGTTTAAGAACGCAGCTTGGTGACTTGGAAAAATGTATATTTTTTCATTCATATTATGTGTGAGCCAAATAATAGTCTGATCCGTCAGACATATATTTTACGATTTCCTCGCCGTTACCGTTTTTGATAAGATCCATAAAGGTTTCCAAATGCGCGATGCTTTTCGGCACGCCGTAGATTTGAATTGAGGTTTCCCAGAAAAAAACACTGACTTCCTTGAAGGCGTTTAACACAAGGGGCAAAATTGGGTTTTTGCTGCGCAGGCAAATCGAGTGGTGAAAAGCGAATATTTTGACAGCCATTTCATGACGGTCAATATAGCCTTCTTTTGGAAGCCACGCTTTCAACTCGTCTATCATTTGTTGAAGGTAGGTTATATCTTCGTCCGTATGGTTTTCGGCAAATCTGCGTACTGCCTGCCCTTCCACGGCAACACGAAGCTCCAAAAGTGAGGCAACGTGTTGACGATCAAGCTTACCGCCGCTGAATTTAATAATTGCGTTGAGCGTTTCGTAGGTTCCGTTTTCGGCGTAATTTGCAACAAAGGTTCCTTGTCGGGAGTTTACGCAGATGAAGCCCATGCGCTCCAAGTCTTTTAGGCCGAGATGAACAATGGTTTTGCTGACCTTCATCTCCTCGGCAAGCTCGCGCTCGGAAGGCAGACGGTCGCCGACAGCTAATCTGCCGGACAAAATCATCCCTTGTATCTTTTCCACAAATAGCTCTTTTATTGTTGGTGCAACAATTACTCCGAACTGCATAAAGACCTCCGAAATATAAGATTAGACCACGACCACATGGTAAGGATACTACGAAAACAGCTATAAATCAAGAATAATATTGACAATTGTTAATTTTTCTACTATTCTAACTGTGGCGTGGTAAGACCACGTTATAGTTAGAATATTTTGTGCCGACGTTCTCAAGACGGGTTTTCCGAGAGCCGTAAAGAATGGGCTTGAGACGGGGATTTATCTTTGGCTTTTTGGCACGCAACAAATTAATATAGTGAAATTCTCAAGTTTTAAATCAAAAAGGATGGTATAGGATGGAATTACGAGCGAAGATAGTTAAACTGGCAAAGATAGTGGGCGGTGTATCGGGCGTGATGAACAAAATCGACGAGAATGCGCCGGAGTATTATTCGTTGGCATCAATATTGACAGACGACCAGGCAGATGTAGCGATAGCGGCAGGGCTTCGCAAGGAGAGAACGGCAGAATATCTGGCAAAGAAAGTTGGAAAGCCGGTTGAGCAAACGCATAAGCTTGCGCTTGAACTGGCCGACATCGGCGTATTCAGAGTGACAAAGGACGCAAACGGCGTTGACAAGTTCTTTATGCAGATATTCGCACCCGGAATTATGGAAATGCTGGTCAACAACCCCAAGCAGCTTGCCGAGCACCCTGAGGTCGGTAAGGCATTTGAGGAATATACCCGCATCCGTATGGCGACGATGGCACCAATGCTGCCTATGGGCTCGGGGCTTATGCGCGTTGTACCGATAGAGAGCGCAATCGACGGTAATACGAAGGCGCTGCCTCATGAAAAGCTGTCATATTATCTGGACAAATATGATATATACTCTGTTTCGTCCTGCTCCTGCCGCGCGGCACGCCGCACTATAGGCGAGGGCTGCGGACACTTGGAAAAGGATATGTGCGTCCAGATGGGCAAAGGCGCGGAATACTATATTCGCACCGGCAGAGCAAGACAGGTTACAAGGCAAGAGGTTGAGGAGATTCTGCAAAAGGCTGAGGAGAACGGCCTTATGCACAACATCCCGAACATAGAAGAAATCGGCGATACGGCCGCAATCTGCAACTGCTGCGCCTGCTCGTGCTTTGGCCTGCGCGTGGGACTGATGTTCGGGGCGAGGGATGCGGTGCGCTCAAACTTTGTGGCGAAGGTCGACAAGGAAAAGTGCGTCGCCTGCGGACAGTGCGTGGAGAACTGCCCAGGCAATGCTCTTAAGCTGGGACAGAAGATTTGCACAAAGACTCCGCTTGCACCTGTTCCCGAGGTCAAGAAGATTACCGAGCACGTTTGGTCGGAAAAGGATTGGAATGTCGACTATCGCACAAACCGGCAGGACGTTCTGGAAACAGGCACGGCACCGTGCAAAACGGCGTGCCCTGCACATATAGCGGTTCAAGGCTACATAAAGCTTGCGGCACAGGGCAAATATATGGAGGCACTGGAGCTTATTAAGAAGGAAAACCCACTGCCAGCGATATGCGGACGTATCTGCAACCATCGCTGCGAAACAGAATGTACCCGCGGCGAGATTGACCAGCCTATAGCCATCGACGAGGTTAAAAAGTTTATTGCCGACTTGGAGCTGAAGGCCGAAGGCCGTTTTATTCCCAAGAAGCGCTATGACTGCCATGACAAGAAGATTGCAATCGTCGGCGCAGGCCCTGCGGGGCTTAGCTGTGCATATTACCTTGCGCTGGACAACTATGCAGTTACCGTGTTCGAAAAGCAAACGATGCTCGGCGGAATGCTAACGCTCGGAATCCCTGCCTTCCGTCTTGAAAAAGAGGTTGTAAACGCCGAAATCGATATCCTCCGTGAGATGGGTGTTGAGTTCAAAACAGGTGTCGAGGTCGGCAAGGACGTAACGCTGAACGATTTGCGCAACGAGGGCTACAAGGCGTTTTATCTTGCCATCGGCGCACAGGCGGGGCGCAAGCTCGGCCTTGAGGGTGAGCAGGCCGAGGGCGTAATCGCCGGCATTGACTTCCTGCGTGATGTCAACCTCGGCAAGGAAGTAAAGCTGCCGGGCAAGGTCGTCGTCATCGGCGGCGGTAATGTGGCAATCGATGTGGCGCGCACGGCAATACGCGTTGACGCAAAAGCCGTGGATATGTTCTGTCTTGAAAGTGCAAGCGAAATGCCTGCTTTGCCTGAGGAGATAGAGGAAGCAAATCGCGAGGGCATTGCCATTAACAACAGCTGGGGGCCGAAGCGTATCGTGGTCGAAAACGGCAGGGTAACGGGAGTCGAATTCAAAAAATGCGTATCCGTATTCGATAACGGCAAGTTTGCCCCGAAGTATGATGAGAACGAAGTTATCACCGTTGCTGCGGACTATGTGTTGCTTTCTGTCGGACAGTCAATTGAATGGGGCAAGCTGCTTGAGGGCTCAAAGGTCGAGCTCGGACGCGGCAACACCGCAGTGGCGGACGGCTTTACATACCAGAGCGCACAGCCTGATGTGTTTGTGGGCGGCGACTCATTCTCCGGCCCCAAGTTTGCCATTGATGCGATTGCCGCCGGCAAGGAAGCGGCTATATCCCTGCACCGTTTCGTACAGCCGGGGCAGACGCTCAACCTTGGACGTGACCGCAGGGTTTACCACGCACTTGACAAGGACAACATGGTTATCGAGGGCTATGATAACACCGCGCGTCAGAAGCCCAACCACGATGCAACAAAGGAAAAGTCCTTTAAGGATACCCGCATGACCTTCACAGAGGAGCAGCTCAAGAAAGAAACCGAACGCTGCCTCGGCTGCGGAGCAACGGTTGTTGATGAGTATATGTGCGTTGGTTGCGGACAGTGCACTGTGAAGTGCAAGTTCAATGCCATAAAACTCGAAAAGAAATACGACGCGTTTATCCCCGAATTTGAGAAGCTACCTATCCATGTTGCGGCTCATGTCGTTAAGAGAACCGGCAAAATCGCCGCGACCGCCGTAAAGGGACTGGGCAAAAAATAAAAATCATATGTACGGTGCGGCAGTTATGCCGCACCGTAAGATATAATCCGCGAAAGGACAAGGGACAGTTATATGCATGAGCTTGGAATAATAAGCGCGATTGTTAAAACCGTTATGGACATAATGAAACAGGAGGGCTTAAGTACGGTCGAGAAGATTGTTCTTCAGGTGGGAGAGCTATCGGGCGTGCTGCCTCATTATGTTGAGGAATGCTACCCTGCAGCCGTCTATAAGACCCCGTTGGAGAACACTGAGCTTGAGATGGAGATTGTTCCCGGCACAGTCCGCTGCAACAATTGCGGGCAGGAATTTAACGCCGTTATTTACGACCTAAAATGTCCCAAATGCCGTGGCGAAAACCTGGAAGCGCTCTCCGGACGGGAGCTAATTATCAAGGAAATCCTCGCCGGTTGAGACCTTTCTTGTTATGGAAATAAGGAGCGAAAGATTCGATTTTGCGGCTATATTGCGGTTATTATTGTCTTTTAATAACTGAAAGATTAAGCCGCTGAGAAAATACTATTGACAAGCAATTAAAAACAAAATATAATGAGCCTGCTTCAAAAGAAGTAACAATTGAATCTTCCAAGTTTTTGGATTATGGCAATGAAGCCAATAATACTCCGTGTATTATTGGCTCTATTTTTTTGTTTAAAGGAGAAGATTTATGGATCACGGCGACGTCGCATGGATGTTAACATCATCGGCACTGGTATTGATAATGACCCCCGGACTTGCATTTTTTTATGGAGGCTTAGTAAAGAGAAAAAACATTATTAACACGATTCTGTCATCTGTTATACTCATGGGGCTGGGCTCTGTTCTTTGGGTTCTGATTGGATTTTCTTTGTCGTTCAGTGGCGACATCGGAGGAATTATCGGTAATCTAAAGTGGTTTGGGTTAAATTTTGACACGATGAAGGACATGACCCTAGCATATCCCAACACCCTCGCCTTCGCGATCTTTCAAATGATGTTCGCAATTATTACTCCTGCGCTTATTACAGGCGCAATTGCTGAAAGAATGAAATTTTCTTCACTTGTAATTTTTACGACAATATGGTCTATTATAGTGTATTACCCCCTTGCACATATGGTTTGGGGCGGAGGCTTCCTTTTCCGGATAGGTTCTATAGATTTTGCAGGCGGAAATGTCGTTCACATCAGCTCCGGTGTCAGTGCGCTTGTTCTGGCGATTCTTCTTGGCAAACGTAAACACATTGCCAAGGCTACATACCACCCGCACAATGTTCCGTTTGTAATTCTGGGTGCGTCACTGCTTTGGTTTGGGTGGTTCGGCTTTAACGCAGGCAGCGCACTTTCGGCAAACGAGCTTGCAATCCATGCCTTTATGACGACAAATACCTCGGCGGCCGCTGCAATGCTTTCGTGGCTGCTGATTGAAAAAGTCAAAAACGGAAAGCCGACCCTTGTTGGAGCGTCAACCGGTTTGGTAATCGGGCTTGTGGCAATCACTCCGGGCGCTGGCTTTGTTCCAATTTGGGCAGCTTTAATTATCGGCGCAATGGTCAGCCCCATTTGCTATTTCTTTATCAGCGTTGTAAAACCAAAATTCGGCTATGACGATGCACTTGACGTGTTCGGCTGCCACGGGGTCGGTGGCATTTGGGGCGGAATTGCAACCGGTCTGTTCGCAAAAACCTCAATCAACTCCGCTGCCGCATGGGACGGGCTTGTGTTTGGTGATTTGACGCTCTTTCTCCGTCAGCTTGCCGCTATCGGAATTTCAATCCTTGTTGCGGTTACAGGCACCTTAGTTGCCTATGGAATCACAGCCTTCGTAACAAAGGGAATCCGGGTTTCCGGCAAGGGTGAGGACTTGGGACTTGACGTCTCTGAACATGATGAATCGGCTTATCCGGCTTTTAACGGAATGGATTAACACACTTTAGGAGGGGTTCATTATGAAAAAAATTGAAGCGTTTATCAGACCCGAAAAGCTGGAGGACATTAAAGAAATCTTGGGAAAGTTTAACCTGAACGGGTTGAGCATTATGCAGGTAATGGGCTGCGGCAGCCAAAAGGGTTGGAAAAAGTTTGTCCGCGGCAACGAGGTCGATTACAATTTTTTGCAAAAAATCAAGCTTGAAATGGTCGTGCTGGACGAACAGGTCGAGGACGTCGTACAGGGGATAATCGAAATCTCTGCAACCGGAGAGTTCGGTGACGGGAAGATTTTTATTTATGATGTGAGTGACGCGGTCCGCGTTAGAACAAAAGAACGCGGGGAAGCGGCAATAAAATAGCTCGGTGAGCCAAAAAAGGAAACCCGAATGCAGCTGCATTCGGGTTTCCTTTTTAATGCCTCGAGGGGAAGAGATTGAAAAATTATTATTTTTGAATAATAGCAGCTTTGCTGTAGAAAATATATTTATTGAAAAATAAGGAGGCTATGTATTCTTATGGCTTTATTAGGAAATCCCTTTGTCGCGAACGTAACAAAGCAAATGACTAGTGACGAAACAATTCAAGCTCTTCGTGTGGACTTAACAGGAGAGCTTGAGGCAATTATCGGATACGAGGCTCATGCGATGGCAACAGATGACGAGCGTGTTAAAAAAGTATTGTTTCATATCGCTGATGAGGAACGCCAGCATGTGGGGGAACTGCAGCAGCTGCTTTATGTTTTATGCCCCAAGGAAGCGGAACATATTGAAAAAGGAAAGCAAGAAATTATCCGTCAGCAGCAACAGAATTTTCAAGGTCAATTACAATAATCAACACCGCACCCTGAAAAGGGTGCGGCGTTGATTATTTTTGGAAGCCGCATTTAAGAAGCCCGCTTCTTAAATGGCAGTCTAAAGCCTATTTTATTATCCAAGAAAAAATGTACTGCTCATTTTCCGGAGTGCGAATATCGGGTGTGGATAGTTTTTCAAAGCTTCCCGACAACCCTTTTTCCAAAGCCGCAAGATGGAAATGGCAGGCGGCAATTCCAATATCCACTTTTTGAATGTCAAAGCTTGCTCGACTGTTTTCCGGCACTTTGGTCTTATAAAAGTGATCGGCGTTTTCGGTCTGAATAATCCGCCAGGGCTGTTTGTTGACCGCGGAGGGCGCCAGACGCAGCATTTCCAGAGGAAAAGCATATTCAGCGGCATCTGCTTGAGTCAGCGGATGAGAAAAATCATGTTTGAAAAAGAGCTCGCTCCAATCTTTGCGCATATCCGCCTTTGCCACTCTTCTCGCAAGAGTTTCAATCAGTCGTTTTTTTCCAAACGGATAACCAATTGGAGAAATCGCGGGGAACAGTTCATTGCTCTTGACATCCATAGCTTTTGCAAACTCACTGCGTTTGAAGGTGCCTCCAAGCCAGCAGGTGCCAAGACCGAGAGAGGCGGCATATAAAATCAGCTTTTCAAACGTATAGCCCAAAGCCTCCAGAGCAAATTCGCCTTCGGGGACAGTTGCGCCGATAAAGTCCTTTGCGCCCTTTATAACGCCGTAAGTGCCCAACTTTTCTCCGTTGGCTGTGCTTTTCGATTCCAATAGGCGAAAGGATACATCAACCGAAAATGGGTTTGACAAGGTACCGATATAGGCGTTGATTTGTTCTTTTACTTCAAAAGAAAGAGGGCGGTCCTCATAGGTTCGCACGCTGCTGCGAGTTTTGACTGCTTCTTCAATAGGAAAACTCAAATTCATATAATTGACCTCCTTGTTATAAACGGACGGGGAGTGCTCTCACATGAGGGTTGATCAAAGTGATTGGCTTAGCTCGGAGGAATTGTGAATGTTGCGGTACTCCAGCGGCGTTCGGTTAGTTTCGCGTTTAAATACTTTTATAAAATAGCCGCAGTCATCAAAGCCCATGTTTTCCGCAATGGTTCCTATTGACCAATCGGTTGAAACGAGCAGCTCTTTAGCGCGCTCCATTTTTATGCGATTAACATAGTCGGAGAGATTCCCGAGGTTTTCCTTTGAAAACAGCTTGCTGAAATAGCTGGTGGAAATGCTGCATAAGGAGGCCATTTTGTAGAGTGTGATTTTTTCCTGCGGGTGCTTTTTTATATAGAGCAGCGCAGGCTGTAAAAGCTTGTTTGGTTCAACTGATGTTTTTGCACTATATATTTCGGTCGTCGGGTTCGACAGACTTTCGACTGTCTCCACAGACTGATTCTTTGAACGCTGCTGAGTTATCGCTTCGCGCAGAACAGCCTGTTCAACGGAATAATCGCCGATGTGCGAAAGCATGTTGGCAAGTGCCACAACCTTTTCAAGCCGCATAACGGGCAGTAGCCCGTAGCTCTGCTGAAATTCCGGATCCGACTTAAATTCAAGAGAATTACTGACACCTTGTAATATCCGCTCTGGCTTGTTCTCGGAGCTGCAGTCGTCCAGAAGAATCTGCCCAGCCATCAGCGCCCCCACATAAAGACCGTCGACGATGATGGGGATAGCAAAATCTATGAGCCCCGCATGGCACAGGTATATGAACGGCTTGCCAATTCTTGCGGCTTCCAGACCGCCGTGCGAGTCGCATTTTTCGCAATAAACTCCATACTTCGAGGAACGCATCTTTTTGCAAAACTCACTGCAATTGCTGTGTAAGGTAATCGGAACGCCCTTGTAATCGACCGTGATAATTGCAAGTTCGGAGGCTATTGAAATATCATCCTGGATTTTTTGAAAACTATTCGGATTGATGATTTGGTAGATATCCGAAAAAGCTCTGGCCATCAGAAAGCGCCCCCCTCTTTTTTATAACTATTGAAATAAGGTTGATAGAAAAATATCATCGAAAAATTGACATATATTACGATTATACATTAGAAAGAAATGGGAAGTCAAGCCCGCAAATGCGATTATTACTATCTTTCACGGCAAAACGCGAAATTGCTCGTATACAATAATTTACTACCGCATTTTTTTATGAATGGATAACATTATCTAATGCTATTTCAGCTACAACTTTCTATAATGAATTTATACATTAAAACAGCACAATGCTATTATGGCTTTGTGAAATAACTATAATAATGAGGAGGATTCTTATGAGAAAAGCGTTTATTTGCCCCACGAAATATGTTCAGGGCGAAGATGAATTGTTGAATCTGGGTTATTTTGTTAAGGGGTTTGGAACCTCGGCACTTCTTATTGCGCATCCCGATGATGTTAAAAGAGTCAAGAGCAAACTTGACGCAACAGCGGAAAAATTCCAAATTACGTTTGTGGAAAGCGGTTTTTGCGGCGAGTGCTCCCGTCAGGAGGTTGCGCGTCTGCAAGAGGTCGCAAAGAAAACGGGTTGCTCCTGCACTATCGGCTTAGGCGGCGGCAAGGCAATCGACACAGCAAAGTGCGTTGCTATGGGTGAAGCTCTAATTATCTGCCCGACCATCGCGGCTACAGACGCACCGACAAGCCACTCTGCTGTTCTCTACACACCGGACGGCGCTTTTGATGATTATGCTTATTTCAAGCAGAGCCCCAGCGTTGTTCTTATCGACACAACAGTTATCGCTAACGCGCCGACGCGTTTTCTGGTGTCCGGCATGGGCGATGCACTATCCACATATTTTGAAGCAAGAGCCACGGCGAGAAGCTTCTCGAACGTCAATGCGGGTCTGCCTTGCGGTTATCGCGAAGGTTTTTGCGGCGAGGCAAAGGGAACAAATACAGCCCTTGCGCTCGCAACACTTTGCTATCAGACCCTAATTGCAGATGGTGCAAACGCAAAAATTTCCAGCGACTGCAACATGGTCACACCGGCACTCGAGAACATAATCGAAGCTAATATCCTCCTTTCCGGCTTGGGCTTTGAAAGCGGCGGACTTGGCGGCGCTCACGCAATTCACGACGGCTTGACGATTTTGCCCGGAACACATCACTATTTCCACGGCGAAAAGGTTGCCTTCGGCACCATCGCACAGCTCGTTTTGGAAAATGCACCTCAGGAAGAGCTTAACGAGGTTCTTGCTTTCTGCGTAAAGGTGGGTTTGCCTGTTTGCCTTGCAGATATTGGCGTTGACAGCATTACAAAGGAAGAGCTTTTGGCCGTTGCGGAAAAAGCCTGCATTCCGGAAGAATCCATCCATTCCATGCCTTTCCCTGTAACAGTACAGGCCACCGCAGCGGCAATTATAGCGGCGGACGCAATCGGAAAGAAATTCAAAGCGGGATAGGAGCAGAAAATGAAGAAAATTATTAACAGCCCCGATAACGTTGTTATTGAAGCGTGCAAAGGAATTATATCCGCACATCCCGAGCTCGATTTCATTGAAAAATACAAGATAATCAAGAAAAAAGAAATCAACGCCGAAAAGGTTAGCCTAATCAGCGGCGGCGGAAGCGGACATGAGCCGGCACACGCAGGCTTCGTTGGCAAGGGAATGCTCGACGCCGCAGTTTGCGGAGATGTGTTTGCCTCCCCTTCAACGATTCAGGTTTATAACGCCATAAGTGCAACCGCCTCTAAAAAGGGAACACTCCTAATCATCAAGAACTATTCCGGCGACTGCATGAACTTTGACGCAGCGGCAGATATGGCAAAGGATGACGATATCAATGTCGAAAAAGTATATGTAAACGACGATGTAGCTGTTAAGGATAGCCTTTACACCGTCGGACGCCGAGGCGTTGCCGGCACTATTTTCGTTCACAAAATCGCAGGAGCAGCCGCAGAAAAGGGAAAGTCCTTGGAAGAAGTGAAGGCCGTTGCTGAAAAAGTCATTGCCAATGTCCGCTCAATCGGCTTTGCGCTGACCTCCTGCACGGTACCTGCAAAGGGCACACCGACCTTCTCACTGAACGAGGACGAAATTGAATTCGGCGTCGGAATACACGGAGAGCCCGGAATTGCCCGTGAAAAGCTTGCCACAGCCGACGAGCTTGCGGAAAAAATGATCGATAAAATTGTAAGCGACATTCCCTACAAGGAAGGTGACGAGGTCGCGCTTCTGATAAACGGACTTGGCGCAACACCGCTTATGGAGCTGTATCTGCTTAACAACTCTGCCACTGCCGCTATATCCAAAAGAGGAATCAAGATTTATAAAACCTTTGTCGGCAACTACATGACCTCCATCGACATGGCAGGCGCTTCAATAACTCTTTTAAAGCTTGATGACGAGATGAAGGCTCTGCTTGACAGCCCGTCAGATGCTCCCGCGATGAAGGTTTAACATCAACACTATGATTTAGAGGGTGATACCGTGGAAAAATTAAGCACGAAAGACATTGTCAGCATGGTTGAGGACATGTCAGAAGTAATAATTGCCAACGAAGTCGCATTTTGCGACTTGGACTCGGCAGCAGGAGACGGCGATTTCGGAATGTCACTTGCAAAGGGTTTTAAGGTCGTTAAAAGCGAATGGGCAGAGCTTCCCAAGGATGAGGATATCGGAGCATTTTTGAAGGCCTGCGGAATGATAATTGCCGAGCACTGCGGTGGCGCATCGGGGCCGATATGGAGCTCTGCCTTCAGAGGCGCAGCAAGAACAGCAAACGGCAAAACCGAGCTTGACCTCAAGGAATTCGGCGAGCTTATGCAGGGCGCAGTTGACGGAATCCAAAAAACGGGCGGTGCAAATCTTGGCGACAAAACCTTGCTTGACGCGCTAATTCCGGCAACGGAAGCACTGAAAGCCAGTGCAGTTGCAGGCGATAGTATAGAGTCAGCTGTTAATAAAAGTGCGCAGGAAGCCGTTGACGGAGCGGAAAAAACAAAAGAAATTGTGGCTACAAAGGGCAGAGCAAGCTATCTTGGCGAAAGAAGCTTGAGTTATCCCGATGCGGGTGCGACAGCTCTGGGGATTATTTTTACGCATATCGCAGACAAGTTATTCGCATAAACGAAATATGGGGGGATAGCTGTGGAATTAAAGAACTTCACATTCAAATCAGAAGAAGGAACGGAAATCTATGTGTACAATTGGATTCCAAATTCTGATGTTAAGGTCAAGGGCGTTGTCCAGATCGCTCACGGCATGGCCGAAACTGCGGCGAGATATGAGCGCTTTGCGCAGTTCATGACGGAAAACGGCTACATTATCTATATCAACGACCACCGCGGACACGGAAAAACAGCCGGTTCACTCGATAATGTTGGCTATCTTGCAGATGAAGACGGCTTTGATTGGCTGGTGAAGGACCTTCACCAACTCAGCGGTATCATTAAGAAGGAGCACCCCGAGCTGCCTCTGTTTTTATATGGTCACAGCATGGGCTCATATGTTGCGCAGAGATACCTTATTCTGTTTGGAAACGAGCTTAAGGGCGCATTACTTTCCGGCTCGAATGGAAAGCAGGGACTGATGCTGACCATTGGAACAATGGTTGCAAAAAGTGAAATCAAGAAGAATGGCCGCAAGGTAAAAAGCGATAAGCTCAATCAAATGACTTTCGGAGGCTTTAACAAGGCTTTTAGACCTAACAGAACCGACTTTGACTGGCTCAGCCGTGATAATGCCGAGGTTGATAAATACGTTAATGACCCATATTGCGGCTTCGTGTGCACTACTGGATTTTTCTATGACCTTTTGACTGGCTTGAAGGAAATCGAGAAAAAGGAAAATATCGCGCTGGTTCCAAAGACCCTGCCGATTTTGATTTTCTCGGGAGCCATGGACCCCTGCGGCAAGAACGGCAAGGGTGTTACGAAACTTCTTAATGCTTACAGGAAGCAAGGCATCAGTGATGTTGCCCTTAAGCTTTATCCCGAAGCTCGGCATGAGCTTTTGAACGAAACAAACAGGGATGAAGTAATGAAGGATTTCCTTTCCTGGGTTGATAGTCACATCTAAGCATTTAAAATGCTTGCAAATGCAAATAAAAAAACGGCACCCGAAAGCTGAGGCTTTCGGGTGCCGTGCCATTATAACAATATAATGGGGAAGTACTACACTGTTAAATGGCTAGTTGTCTTCGTGAAAGGAGCTTGCCAGCTTGAATTGGTCAACAAGGTTTTTAAGTACCTCTGCCTGACTGGAAAGCTCTTCGCTTGCTGCGGCGCTTTCTTCGGAGGTTGCGGAGTTCATCTGAACGACTGAGGAAACCTGGTCAATACCAATGGAAATCTGGGAAATTGCGGAGGCTTGTTCTTGTGCCTGCGAGGATATGTTTTCAACAATCTTGACGATTTCGCCTGCTTTTACGGCAACCTCAGCGAAGCCGATGCTTGTCTTGTTAACAAGTGCGGTTCCTTTTTCAACAGCCTCAATGGAGCTTTCGATGAGCGAGGTTGTGCTTTTTGCGGCTTCTGCGGATTTCTGCGAAAGATTGCGAACCTCATCTGCGACAACAGCAAAGCCCTTTCCGGCAGTTCCTGCCCTTGCCGCTTCGACTGCGGCGTTGAGAGCGAGGATGTTGGTCTGGAATGCGATATCGTCGATAGTTTTAATGACCTTGCTTATGTTCTTTGAGGTCGCCGAAATTTCATCCATAGCCTGACGTGCCAGGTTCATGTCGCCTACGCTGCTCTGCATGATATCAGATGTTTCGGCTGTGAGGACTTTTGCCTTGTCGGCGTCGTTTGCATTTGTTTTAACACGCTCGGAGACATCTGCGATAGAAGCAGAAAGCTCCTGGACACTGCTGGCCTGCTCGGTTGCACCCTGTGCGAGAGATTGCGCTCCGAAGCTGACCTGCGAGGAACCGGCGGAAACTTGCTCCGATACTTGAAGAATATTTTGGAAGGATTCGGTAAGCCCATGCTTAAGAGCTCTGAAGGAAGTGAGTATGTTCTTATAATCTCCGACGTATTGGGTGGGAACCTTTGAGAAAACATCAAAGTTTCCGGCAGAAAACGATGCCAGAAGGTAATCAATGTCCGTAATAATTGCGCTCGTGTTGTCCAAAGTGCTCGCAAGAGAGGATTTCAAGACCACGAATTCGGCTGAAGAAGCATTAAATGCGGGCATCGGCGAGCTGACATCACCGCTTGCAAGTCCTGATAGCCTGTCGACAAAGAGTTTAATTGGGTCTACAACTCGGTTAGCGATATAGATGCAGCCGAATACACCGACAAGTATAATTATGACGAGAAGAATTACGGCTCCGTATATTGCGGTTTTCACTCCTCCTGTGAAATCAGAGGTGTAAGCGTTAATGCCAATAACCCAGCCGTCACTGCCCTCAATAGGGGCGTATGCAAGGAATTTTTCAACGCCGTTGTAAGTGTACTGGCCAAAGCCGGTTTCTCCGGCAAGTCCTTTGTCGTGGAGATTAGCCAAAGCAGTAAGAGTCACATCGCTCTTTGCGTTTTCGGCTACGTTTTCTTTGTTAATAACGCGCTGTGTATCAACGTGTGCTATAAGACTGCCACTTTTATCAATCATATATGCTGAACCGTTGTCGCTGACGTGTATGGCCTCGATTACTTGGTTTATCAAAGCCTGAGGCATTACCATGCAAAGTGTTCCGACAACAGAGGAGCCATTTGTTCCGTTTTCCCATATCGGAGACGCAATGGTCATGGCAAGTTCACCTGTTTTTTCGTCAACATACGGCGAAGTGATAAAGGTATTGCCAGCTTTCGCAGACGCAAAATAATCTGTAGAGGAATAGCTGTCACCGGTTTGAATGTCTTTTCCGTCTGACCCGAGAATATATCCATCGATTAAGCCGTATTGTTTAACCTTAGCAGCAATAAACGCGGATTTTTCTTCAGTTGTGATTTCAGGATTGTAGAGGACGCTGTTTGAAGCAACCTCTCCCATCAGTCCCGATACTCGGCTGAGCTTATTAGTCACATCCTCTGCGGCAATGCCTGCTGCGGCAGTCATTGACTGGGTAAGGCTGTCAATTGTGCTCCGATAGCCCATATAGACGGTGAATACCGCTAAAATGAGAGAAGCAGAACAGATGAAGATGATGATTGGAACGGTTATCGTCATCCTCAGGCTCTTTTTTCTTTTTTCCTTCAATGCTTCGAGACCCTTTAAATTGTTTTTGCCCATGTATAACACCCCGTATTTGTATTTTTTTGACGAGAAATTGTGGATTATGAAATTGTATGCGAAAGAAACTGCTTGGCTCTGATAGTGTAAATACCCCTTACAGATAATGGGTATTTTAGGGGATTATTGTGTTTATTTTGAGGTTTGATTTATTTATGCTATGAAACAAAGTATGTACAAGTCGGAAAAACACGAATAACATGGCTTCTCAGATTAATTTTTAGAACAGAAAAACCGAAATCCAAAAAAGATTTCGGTTTTATATAATTGCAGTATGCTATTGTTCAATTGTTCCGGATGCTATTCCGGAAGGCAAGTCGAAGGAACCGTCATCACAGGCGTCCAGAACGGAGATGATTGATAAATGCTGATATCTTATGTCTCCAAGTAAGTCTATCTCGTAGCCTTTTTCGCCTAGCGGGGAGTTTTCTAGAAGCCTTATATAGCGACGGAAAATATCCTCCGTATGGTTTTTCACAACAACCGCCGTCGTGCCGTCGGATAATTTAACAAGTG
>JAGPMA010000054.1 GCA_018053145.1 Oscillospiraceae bacterium
AATCACGGTAGGTGGTTTATCCATGCTTTTCAAATGCTCCAGCACTGCTTCCTTAGTGGGCGGCAGGTTTGGTTCCTTATGCGCCGGTCCCGTTACATCAAAGTCCGCAAACAGGCAGGTGGCATATGAATCGGATAAACTCCCTTCACATCAGCATTTTCATCCATAATACGACGACGAATTGCTCTGAACATATGGTTCATCGGTTCGCCGAGATTTTCACGTCGCTGCGCAGTGATGATTATGAGTCGACTACCATCAGCCCAATCTAACTCTGGATGAGTATAATCATTACTGACAGCCATTTTTAATGCATCAATAGCCGTATTACCTGTGACAAAAATGGTTTCTGCCTTCTTATCTTCTTTCAGGAGATTCTGCCTTCACAGTTCTGTCGGGGCAAAGTTATACTGAAAAATATTGCTGACTGCCTGATGGTTAAATTCCTCCGGATAGGGCGAGTAAATATTGTATGTACGCAGTCCATCTTCCACATGACCGACTGGGATTTGCAGATAAAAGCATGCAAGAGCGGTCACGAATGTTGTCAATGTATCGCCGTGGACAAGAACAACATCAGGCTTAACTTTCTCAAGTGCTTTTTTGATACTGTTAAGAATGTTCTTCGTAATGTCGAACAGTGTTTGCTTGTCCTTCATGATCAAAAGGTCGTAATCAGGCACGATATGGAACGTTTCAAGCACCTGATCGAGCATCTGACGGTGATGACCGGTGACGCAGACCACTATATTAATACTTTCGCGTGTTTTTTTACTAATTTATAAGCGAACACATTTTATTGCTTCCGGTCGCGCGCCAAAGACAAGTATTGCGGTTTTCATATGCTCCTTAAAGCCTGAATGTTCCAGGTAGATTGCAGATGTTTCTTGTATCGAATATAATCTTACTATTCAGCCTATTCATGTTTTCTTTAATCTCGTTGTGACCGACCATAAGGACGACCATATCGGCTGAATCAAGGAATGAATCAAGGCTGTGATGTTGATTCGGTACGATATCTTTTTCAACAAAAGGATCATATACCTGGACCAACCCGCCGGATAAGCCATCGTCCATGCGTTCAAGCATTTGAAGTGTCGGACTCTCGCGCACATCATCGACATTTTCTTTGTATGTAAGTCCATACAGACCGATGCGCCTTACATCCTTCAAGTTGGTTTCTTTCATGATTTGACTGATGCGATGAATGACGAAGCGAGGCATACCGTCGTTGATTTTTCTGGCGGCAAGTATGATGTTGGCAAGTCCGGGATAATCTCCGACAAGAAACCATGGATCGACGGAAATGCAATGACCGCCGACGCCGGGACCGGGCGAAAGGATGTTTACGCGCGGGTGCATATTAGCATTGCGGATAATCTCGTATACATCCATGTTGTCACTGCGGCAGATTTTCGCCAACTCGTTGGCAAATGCAATTGCTCAATATCGCCTTTGATTCGCTTTAGCGTATAGTCTGGATGATTCTCGCGAATAATTGTTGCAATAGATCTCGGTGTAAGACCGCCGATACCTGTGATTAAGATCGTTTTCATTTCTTATATCCTTCCGAACTTACTATCTTTATTTTGAAGCGGTCACTCCGCGAATCTCATCTAAAAAGCCCTCATCAATATCGTCGGGATTCTCTGCAATATCATCATGTTTAAAAACCTTTTCGATTGTTTTCAGTATAATTTTTACATCGCCTAAAAAAGTGATTTTATTTACATACTCAACATCAAAAGCCAGTCGTTGATCCCATTTGACGAAGTTCCTTCCATTAACCTGAGCCAATCCTGATAACCCAGGCCTTACATCATGGCGATGACGTTCTGTTTCTGTATACGCTGGCAAATAACGAATAAGCAAAGGACGCGGTCCTATGATCGACATATCTCCTTTTGCTATATTGATTAGTTCAGGCAGTTCATCCAGCGAAGTTGAACGCAATTTTCTTCCAAAAGGAGTAAGCCGCACTTCGTTTGGTAGCAACTGACCATTTTCATCTCTATCATCTGTCATAGAACGGAACTTATAGAGTTTAAATATCTTCTCATCCTTTCCAGGACGGTCCTGTGTGAAAAGCACCGGAGAGCCGAGTTTCACACGTACCATGATTGCTGTAATAAGCAAAACTGGGGAAAGAACTATAAGTGCCCCGGTAGCAAGAAAAGCGTCCAATCCACGCTTTACAAAACGCTCATATGGACCGAATGGCTTGTGGCTTCCGTTTCTCTTCCCCAATAAATCCGCCACGGTAGCTATCACACCGACCGCAGCAGCTATGACAATAATCACAAGAATAATCTTTAGTATGATCATTCGGATTCCCCTAACAGTTTTCTACAATCATCACAATCCCAACACCGATAACCGCACCGATCATGTTGTGGAATACATCATCAAACTCACACAGGCCTCTGCTTGTCACTAGCTGTAGAATCTCAATTCCCACGCACAGTCCAGCTGCAGCAAGTATCCCTTTCCATTTCCAACGACAACCGGCCAATACTCCAACCGGAACAAACATAATCACATTTGTGAGTATCTGATTTCTCTGGACTGAGAATTGCCTCCACGACCAAAAGAGTTCGAGCTTAAGATGTTCTCCGGCAAATGGCTTTCGAATAAAAACTGTCTCAGCAAGGATCAGAAATGCATATCCTATCAACATCCCCAGGCTCGGTCTCTTCCACAATCGCCAGGCAACCACACCAAGAAGAGTCGCTATCGCTTAATACCACCAAGGGATGTCCAATAACTTGAATACATAATCGATAGTTCTGTCCTCCGCACTGTCCGATCATCTTCCAGCGATAGTTTCTGTGGGCAATTCCAACCGCAACTTTCGCTCTGGATTACACCCTATTTGGTCTGTGACCTATCATGCATATGCAGCAGATTAACTCTACGCACCTGATTCATATGCAGCAGATGTACCTATGGCTACCTGATTGATGCCCAGCCGATGCTACTTTTTCTCTGTACATACCTGATTGATGTCCGGCAGATGCGGCATCTCCTTCTCTACATACCTGATTGATGTCCAACCGATTTACAGAAAACACCGATGAATGATGTCAATAATCACGTCCTGTTGCTCCACCGTCATCTTGTTATCGGACGGTAAGCACAGCCCTCTCCGGAAAATATCAGCTCCTACATCGATTCCAGAGCCCTTTATATAAGCATTTGTACGGCCTCTGCCGTTACCCTCAACCGTAACAAACGGGTTTGTCCGATATATCGGCTGCATATGCATGGGCTTCCAGATTGGCCTACCTTCGGCATTATGCATTTCCAGTGTTTCCAGTATTTCGGTTGGACAGGTCTTGCCTCGTTCCGATCGATAAACAGCTTTATGGTCATCTCTAGCCTGCGGACACATGGCATCCTTGTCGATGATCATGCAGGAAAGCCAGTAGTTCGGCTCACTTGTTGCTGCATCGTAGGGATTCATCTGTATGGGGAACCCTTTGAATCCTTCTTTGTATCTCTCGTAAATTGCCTTCTTCTGCGCGATATGTTCCTCGAGGTATGGGAGCTGACCACGGAACACACCAGCGATAACATTACTCATTCGATAGTTGTAGCCAAGTTCCTCATGCTGATACCACGGAGCGTTGTCGCGGCTCTGGGTGCTCCACTTACGCACTTTGCACATAGAGTCGTAATCGTTGGTGAGCAGGAATCCGCCGCTGCTTCCGGTGATGATTTTATTGCCGTTTCCACTAATTACGCCTATATCACCGAAAATGCCGGTTTGCTCGTCTTTATATGTAGCTCCGAAAGACTCTGCAGCATCTTCAATAATTACTGCCCCATATTTGTCTGCCACAGCACGGAGTTCATCCATCTTGCTTGGGGTACCGTAGAGATTGGCAACGATGACCACCTTCGCTTGAGGGTACAGTTCAAAAGCTTTTTCCAGAGCCACCGGATCCATGTTCCACGTATCATACTCTGTGTCTACAAAAACAGGAGTAGCTCCCTCATACTCTACACACGATAATGTGGCACAAAAAGTCATATCTGAGCAAATGACCACATCACCCGGCTTGACTCTGACGAGCTTGGTGGCAAGATGCAGCGCCGCTGTTCCACTGGAAAGGGCAACAGCGTAAGTGCAGCCGACCTTATCGGCTACAAGCTTTTCGCATTCATTGATATTTTCACCAACAGTAGACATCCAGTTGGTATCGAAGGCTTCTTTCATATATTTAAGCTCTGGCCCGTGCATTGTCGGACTGCTGAGCCATACTTTTTTTTCAAATGGTTTGAAATCGTGGTTTTCTGCAATAAAAGCCATCGTGTGTTATCCCTTTCTCTATCCTGTAACTCGACGGTAACAAGTTCATTATGACCCCTCGGGAATTTTCCTCTTAAAAAGCCAAATCAAACCTGATAGCAGTATGTTTGAAAAGTCCCGGTAATATATTAAAGTCTCGCACCTAGCATCGTTGGCGAGGACCTGCTTAGAAGGTTCCAGATCCATATTCCCTTCATATACCAAAAAGTAGCCTTGATGACCACCTTATGCTTCGTACTCAGTGCACTCTACCTCATAAAGCAATAACTTATACTTTTCTTTCATGAATCTGTGTGTATAAACACCTTGATGTTATGAAGATAATTACATTACGTTAATAAATTCGTGTCAGAAACTTATCCTCGTTATTACCCGAGCGGCATGTAATCCTGCTTTATGTAGCAATCACGTTACATTAGTAAGTCGAAAATGCCTTATATTAGCTGATTTCAAGCTATTTTTGCTCCATAATGCCCTGTATAAAATTTGTCCTCATGTAACCGAATAGAGAACCGCGGATAATTTACTATATGTAGATATAACCAATCTGTTTAATTCTATATATTGTGATTATCTTCGCTTTGCTTTTTAGTAAATTACGCAAAAGATAAGCGGAGATAACGCCCAAAAGGCAACAAAAAGCCTCCCTACCAATTAAGGCAAGGAGGTTCTCTATAATAAAAGCTTATTTATATCGTGATTTTATAAGTCACTTGTTGCTCGCCTGTGTTTGCAAATAGTACGGAATAATTCCTATTTAGAAACAATATATCAGCACTTCTTCAAACTCCACCTTTTCCTCATTCTATCACTTTCCACATTTTATCACTTTCTTCTTTCTAGCACTGATAGTATCACCCCAGCGATAGAATGCAAGAAAACTTTATCGCGCAATGCATGAGTGTGTTTTATGCGATTGCGTTAAAAACGCACGCGTGTTATTATTTAATGCACGCGTGCGTTTTTAACGCATTATTGATCTTTAAATACGTACCTCGCACCGGCTCCCTTTCCTTGAAGGACAAGTTTTCCGTCCTTTGCAAGGCGTTGCATGCGCTTTGAGATAACCTGCACATCCCCATCGCAGATGACGACTTTCTCCACGCACTCACCAACGGCATCTTTACAAAAAGACCCCGTCCCCAAAGGCTCGGCAATCTTTTGCAGAATCGCTGCCTCCCGTACTGTGGGATTTTTACAGCCGTTTCGAACTATTTGTACCCCCTCTTTAATTATTGTGATATTTTCTCTATATTTAAAGTAATTTGACATCATAATAAAGTATACTGTTATTTTTGCTTTATTTTTGAGTATGTCGGCGAGGCTAGACAAACTGTACAACCTGCGCCGCCATATTCAATTTTTAATATCATTGATGAGAGCATATGGCAGATCAAGGACTTAATACTGTTATGTTAAAATAAAATGCAGTATCGTCGTGACCACCTCACATGGGCGGAATATGTCGAATCCGCAACTAACAAATTTGTCAAAATGTTTTTCGGGTTACATCCGCAAAACATGTTGATTATTTGCTGTATTGCGGTATAATATACATAGATGGAGGCGATTAAAATGGTTTACCGACCAATGTATGTTAAAAAGATTATGGCTTATGTAGATACCCCGTTCGTGAAAATCCTGACCGGAGTTCGTCGATGCGGGAAGTCAACCATCCTGAAAATGATTATCGAGGAACTGAAAAATAGAGGTGTTGCGGATAACCGTATTGTCAGCTATCGTTTCGATTCAATGGAACACGAGGATATGACAGCAAAGGAAATGTTTTCGGAACTGAAAGAAAAGCTGTCGTCTGAGGGGAAAACCTATTTGTTTCTCGACGAGGTACAGGAAATTAATCATTGGGAAAAAGCGGTCAACTCGCTAGCATCCGATTATGACGTGGATATATATGTGACAGGCTCAAACTCTAGAATGATGTCCTCTGAAATATCGACCTATCTGACGGGGCGATACATTGCTTTCCATATATTTACGCTTTCCTTTGCCGAATACCTGGATTTCAAAAAGAAATATGCAAAGGTAGGTGATTCAAAAGACGAGCTTGCCGACTATATCCGCTTCGGCGGCTTTCCCGCTACGCAACTGCAACAGTATTCGGACGATGAAGTATACACTATTGTAAGAGATATATACAATTCAACTATATTCTCGGATATAGTCAAGCGAAATCAGGTACGCAAGGTTGATCAGCTTGAGCGAATCGTGAAATTTGCATTTAACAATGTTGGAAGAACATTTTCGGCAAAGTCTATTTCTGACTATTTGAAATCCGAGCATAGGACAATCGATAATGAAACGGTTTATAGCTATCTTGAAAAGCTGGAGGGCGCTTACATCCTGCATCGCTGCTCTCGGTTTGATATTCAAGGAAAGGAATTGTTGAAAACACAGGAGAAATTTTACCTTGCTGATACTGCGTTCAGGTACAGCGTGCTAGGTTATACGAATACATCAGTTGCTGCCATGCTCGAAAATGTTGTTTATCTGGAGCTTCTTCGCCGTGGTTACAGCGTATGTATCGGCAAAACGCCCGATGGCGAAATCGACTTTATAGCCACAAGGCAGGCGGAAAAGCTGTATGTTCAGGTAACAAAGGAAATCAAATCAGAGGAAACGGAAAAGCGTGAGTATGACCGTCTGCTTGAAATTCACGACAATTATCCAAAGTATGTACTGATGACGGATGATTTCGCCGGCGGTAACTATAAAGGAATCAAGACAATGCACATAGCGGATTTTTTGCTCAGTTCAGAGTTTTGATTCGTCAATCGACATAGTCGTCGCAATATAAACGCACGGGTGCATTTATTAAATTGTCTTAAATTGCAATCAAGAGCAGCAGAAATTTTAACTCTGCTGCTTTGTTTTTTTGTCTTTTGGGGGCTATGCATCATCGGTGGGCAAATATTACTGCTCTCCGATTTTTCATAAATTTAACACAAAGGAGATTGAGATATGCGTATACAGCGTAATGGTTGCAAAGGAAGGAGATGGTAGCTATATGCTAGCAGAAAACGAAAGCTCCGACATTGGGAGGTCTGTAATAAATGGCAAAAAAGCTAGATGCAGACCGTATTGAAAAAGCACGACAGAAAGGCGAAACGGTTAACCGGAAAGAAATAGCGCGAAAACGGCTGCGAGATACAATAGAACAAAATCGTAATGGCGAGCGCAAGGTTACTGTCATAATGCCTGCAAACAAAGACACAGTAGGCCAATCCACAAAGAAATTGCGTGTAGCAGCATATTGTCGTGTCAGCACAGCAGAAGAAGCACAGGTCGGCAGCTTTGAGATGCAGATACAACATTTTACCGAAGTGATAGAAAACAATCCACGGTATGAACTTGCACGAATTTACAAGGACGAAGGCATTTCCGGTACTTCTGTTGCAAAGCGCAAAGAGTTCCAGGAGATGATTGAGGACGCACAGCACGGCAAAATCGACTTGATACTTACAAAGAGTATAAGCAGATTTGGGCGAAATATTGTAGACATATTGACCTCGCTCCGTATACTGAGTGATCTCAACCCACCTGTTGCTGTTAATTTTGAAACGGAGGGCATTGACACATCGGATGGTCGCAATAAGCTGCTGATTTCCATGCTGTCGGCACTTGCTGAACTGGAGTCACAACAAAAAAGTGAAGCCATCAAAGCGGGTATCCGTTACCGTATGCACGAAGGTGTGTATAAATTCGCGGTTCAAAACACCATCGGCTATTATCGTGATTATACAGGTGCGGTCAAAATTGAACCTTCGGAGGCGGAGATTGTACGCTATATTTACGATAGTTTTCTTGAAGGTGCTTCACCACAGGACATTGCCGATGCTTTGACACAACAAGGGATTACATCACCGAAAGGTATGGCGTGCTGGCGGCAAGGTACGATAAAGGGAATATTGTCCAACGAAAAGTATTGCGGGGATGTGTTATATCAGAAAACATATACAAAGGACTTCCTGACACACAAATCTGCAAAAAATGACAACATCTTGATACAGTACCACTGGGAGAACTGCCATCCCGCGATCATTGAACGAAACAAATGGGATCAGGCTCAAGATCTGCTCATTGCCAAAAAGTGGAGCAGTCATCATACCAAAATCAAAAATATGCCTAAAAAATTCGTGGTGGCAAGGGTGAAATCCGGGTGTCTGCGTGGATTCTATATGATAGACCCCGCGTGGAACAAGGAAGAACGCAGTAAATTCATCAACATATTAAAATCGATAAACGAGTTAGACAACTCGAAATGAAAGGAATACCATTATGAAAGACTTTAAAAACATCAATTTTGATATCATCGACCTGACCGTAAACGCAACACCTGATATCTATATCAATAAGAATAACATCACCTTTACAAAAAAGGTGTTGGAAGATTTGGGGTATCCGGCGAATGTGCAATACTGCGTAAGTGGAGAAAACAAAGTGTTTGCCGTTCGTGTCTGTAAGAGCAACGAGGCGAAAAGCACCCCTTTCTCAAAGCCAAAGAGCGAACAAACCACAACGCTAAGTACCAGCAATAAGAATTTCATTGAGTCCGTCCGAACGCTTATGAATGACTCTTGTAATCCAAAGCTGCGTTATAAGGTCACAGGATATTTTGATTCAGATGTCAGAACAATATTCTTTGATATGGAAGAAGCGGTTGAAGATGCATTCCATACGCAAAAGGATGAGTAAGTCGTCACTCAAAATTCACTTGTTTTCGTAAATCCCGAACAGAAAACTTTTACACTCCGTTTAATAAATTCAAGCGGAAACTCAACGCTCTGCCTCTTGAAGAGAAATTTAAAAGCGGGGGCTTAATTGCTCCCGCTCTGCTTATTTATGTGGATTTATCTGAACTCAATATGAAGTTGTTTTCCCATTCCCGTTGCAAGCTGATTAAGCGTTGCTACTGTAGGACTACAGCTTCCGTTTTCTATCCTGCTTATATTAGACTGCCTTATACCGGTTCTCTTTGAAAGCTCTGCTTGTGTCATATTTTTTTCAATTCTAGCAGAGGCCAGTGCCCTAATATACTCCCGCTCAGAACTTTGCTTTTCGTATTCGAATTCAAAGTCAGGGTCTTTCAATTGCTTTTCAAGATGTTTTCTAAAATCGTTCATCGCAATGCCTCCTTTCGTAATCTGCTTTGTATTTATAAGCAAGCTCTTTTTCACTTTTTGGGGTCTTAGGAGTTTTCTTAACAAATCCATTTGTCAGTATAATTTTATTGTTTACACAAAAGAAATAGAATATCCGAGTAATATCGCTAGAAAACTTAATCCGCAATTCAAACAGTCCATTGCCTATTGGGCTTGAGTGCGGCTCTCTAAGTTTATTGCCAAATTCCTCAAGAATTTCAATGCTTCCAAATGCCTTTGCTCTCATTTTTGTTTCAAGGCTATCAAGAAAAACCTCGACAGGCTTTTCTCCGCTTGGTAGCTCGTAATAGTCCACATCAAACATTCATCCACTTCCCTTTGCATTATTATAATATTCCTTATTTGATATATTGTCAATATCAATTTGCGGTTTGTGCTTCTGGTTCGGTATAAGTCTGCCTTGCATGCGCTTTAGGATAACCTGCACATCCAGTTCGGAGATGATAACTTTTGCCACGCGCTCATCAACGGCATCTTTACAAAAAGACTCCGTCCCCAAAGCCTCGGCAATCTTTTGCAGAATCGCTGCCTCCCGAACTATGGGATTTTTACAGCCGTTTCCTTTTTTGCCTTTCTGTCGATCCTTGCAGTTCCATGCCTTATAGTGCTCGCCCTTGTGGTCGGTATAGGTTCGCCGGGTATAAGGTGCTCCGCATCCTCCGCAAAACACTTTGCCATACAGAAAATGCTGCTGCTCTCCATAATAATATGGATTGTCAACCCGCTTTTTTGCAATATCCGCAATCCGATTCTGCACACGCTCCCAGACTTCTTGGCTGATGATTCCCTCGTGGGCATTCTTTATGTAGTAGCTTTTGTAGGCAATACCTGTCTGCGGCTTCTTAGTAAGATAGTCCAGCGGAGCCTTCTTTTGCAGTAGCATATCGCCAACAAAATTCTCATTCCGCAGAACACACCGCACCCTATCAGCCGAATACGGCCGTTCGCTATGCATCCGTTTTGCACCCAAATCGTTCAGCTTTTTTGCAATCGCGTTCAAACTCATTCCCTCTGCAAAGCTTGTGAAAATCAATTCCGGGATCCACGCATCCTTATTTGGTACCAGTTTTCCCTCCTTGTTCATATCGAAGCCAAGAATACGGTTGTTTCCCAATCGGCATATTCCCTGCTTGAAATTCTGCTCATATCGCCAACGGACATTTTGGCTGATGGAGTGGCTCTCTTCCTGCGCAATCGCTGCCAAAATTGTAAAAATAAAATCCGCAGTTGGATCTAAGCTGCTGATTTGCTCTCGTTCAAACCGAACCTCAACGCCCCTGCTTTTCAGTTCTCTCGTATATGTTTGGCAGTCCACTACATTCCGTGCAAAACGGCTGATGCTCTTGGTTAGAATGATGTCGATTTCCCCTGCATGAGCGTCCTTGATAAGCCGCATGAATTCCGGTCGTCCCTTTGCACTGGTCCCGCTATAACCTTTATCTGCGTAAACTCCAGCATACTCCCAACATAAATTCTGTCCAATCGCAATCTGGTAATACCGCACCTGCGTGTCAAAGCTGTCCTCCTGACCGGGTAAGTCTGTGCTTACACGACAATATGCCGCAACCCGGGCTTTATCTCTCTCTATTCCTGCCCGTTTTTCGATTACAATTATTTCATCCATTACAATCAACTCCATTTCAAGTGTTTGTCGTATATTCACTCTAGACGGAGCCGAATTCAAGTTATTTCTTTATAATTATCACTTAAAAATAAGTTTCTCGATAACATGAGAATTAATTAACTTTTTTGTTTCTGTTTTTTTAATGTTTCGAACTATTTGTATTGTAATATATATTGACAATCGGCACGATATATTGTATAGCATCGTTGTGTATGTAAACTCAACTCGAGGTAGCGACTGTGACATCTGATGATATTATGAATGTTCTTAAAGCAATAGCTTTTAATATGACTCTTCACACAAGTAGTAAGGACATTACCTATATTCCCACCGAATCGCTATATAACATGCGCACCGATTCCATGATTGTTTTCCATGGCAGATCAGTGGCGTAAGAAAACTTCTTTTGATACGCTCGCCAAAGCCGCTGCATTACCGGACTGCTTTCCACCTCGTCAAATACAGCGGCGGCATCTTGCAGGTATTGTTCCGAGCCACGTTTGCGGGATGTCG
>JAGPMA010000099.1 GCA_018053145.1 Oscillospiraceae bacterium
CGGGACAGGTCCAGGTCGTTCAGGATGACTATTACGGAAACAGAAGCATCCTCGGAAAAATTGACATTGGAAATCTGTTCGGGGAATCCTTTGCCTGCGCGGAAATAAAAACGCTTCCGGTCAGTGTAATCACAACGACCGAAAGCGAACTGCTATTTATCGACTGTCACAGGCTTGCAGTCCCGTGCGCCAAGGCGTGCGGATTTCACAGCAGACTCATTCAGAATATGCTGAGCATCGTATCCATGAAAAACATATCGCTGACGCAGAAAATTGAATTTACCTCGAAACGCACCACCCGTGAAAAACTCCTGGCCTACCTTTCGGCTGAGGCCAAGAAATCGGGAAGCAGTCACTTTTGCATTCCATTCAACCGGCAGGAACTCGCGGACTACCTTTCCGTCGAGCGCAGCGCCATGTCGGCCGAGCTTTCAAAGCTCAGGAATGACGGCGTTCTAAAGTTTCACAAAAACCAGTTTGATCTGTTATAGCCGTATCGTGCGTTTACTAATTTCAATGATTCCCTCGTCCTTCATTTTTTTCAGTTCCCTGAACAGCGACGGTCGTTGAACGCCCAAGTAGTCTGCCAGTTCCTTTTTGCTGAAAGGGAGGACGATTTTCGAAGAACCTTGAATAATGGATTGTTGCTTGAGATAATCCATTAAATTCTCGCGCAGCGTTTTTTGGGTCAGCATTGTAATCTTCCGATTCATGCCTTGGGAATTCAGAGATAACGATTTTATATACCGCATGACAAAATGATAGTCATGCAGAAATTCCATAACCGCTTCTCTCGATATATGAAGCACGTCCCCATCTATTACGCCATAAATATTCAACGGATAGTTGGTGTTTTCTCCAAACAGCAAATTGGCTCCGATAATACTGTTTTTTTGAAACTCGAACATTATAATCGCGGAACCGTTTTCCGATAAGGAATACGCAACAAGCTTTCCTGATAAAACTACGTCAAGCACAGAGCAGGATTCATGCTGATGGTGTACCGTCGCACCCTTTGCGTAATGCCTGACAAACAGCTGATTTTCCGCAATACATCTATCCAAAACGGCGGCATCCATTTCCGAAAGCAAGGGAATGTGCCGTATTTTCTCAATTATCATATAGACCGCTCCTTTTTGAATATTATAGCAAAAAGAAACATAGGTGTCTATTTCAATTGAATAATACCCTCTATAATCTGATCAAACAGATTATAGGAGGTATCACATGGATGTATTGACTTTGGCAATGTGGATCGGAACCGCCATATTCCTAATATTTTCTTTTGCCAAGGATAAGGGGAAAACAAAGCAGGCTCTCAAAATGGCGTTTGGCATGGGCAAAGGAATGCTGGGCAGTATTTTGTCCATTATTTTTTTGATTGGTTTGATCCTGACTGTATTCCCGCCTGAGAACATTGCCGAATTTGTCGGCAAGCAGTCGGTACTTTTGGCCACTGTTATTGCTGCCGCGTTCGGAGCAATTACCCTGATTCCGGCATTTATCGCTTTTCCGCTTGTCGGTACGCTTGTGCACGCGGGCGTGGGGATAGTTCCCTCCGTCGCTTTTCTGACAACGCTTACGATGGTTGGTATCGTCACATTTCCGCTTGAAAAGCGTGAGTTTGGCTTAAAATTTACCGCCGTGCGAAACGGGCTGAGTTTTCTATTTGCGATTATTATTGCACTTGTTATGGGGGTGATTGTATGAAGGTTCTGCGTAAAGCAAAAGAAAACCTGTTTATCCTGTTCATTGCGGCAGCTTACATTGCTATGTTTATTATAAACCAGAACATGGGCATTGCCTCTGTCAAGAACAGCTTCTATTACATAAAAGAAATGATTATGATCATGCCGGTCATATTTGTTCTGACAGCTCTCCTGGATTTATGGGTTCCCAAGGAAAAAATCATGAAGTATCTTGGAAAAGAAGCAAAAACAAAAGGCGTTGTTCTTTCTCTTGCGCTTGGAAGTATATCGGCGGGCCCAATCTACGCGGCGTTTCCACTATGCGTGATGCTGCATAAGAAAGGCGCTTCAGTCAGAAATCTGGTTATCATTTTAAGCGCTTGGGCAGTGATAAAAGTCCCGATGCTATTAAATGAGTTGAAATTCCTGGGATTTAAGTTTATGGCGGTTCGCTGGGTTTTGACTGTCATCGGCATCGTTGTTTTTTCTTGGATCACAGCGAAAATTGTAAAGGATGATGACCTGCCTCAGCTCAGGGCAAATCAGAGCGGCCCTTCTATCAACAGATCCGCCTGCATGGGGTGTTCTTTGTGTACAAAAAACTACCCGGAGTTATTTGAAATTCAGAACAAAAAAGCTTCTCTCAAAGAAATTAGCGAAGAGATCGATCAGGAGAAGCTTATGAAGGCAGTAAACTCTTGCCCGGTCAAAGCAATTTCTATTTCTGCAGATGAAAATTAGCGACAACTGAATAAGGAGTTTAAACCTTCTTTTTACTCGTATGGTTTCAATAACTAAATATATCGAAAGCACCTCTATAATGAAGTTGACGGTCATAGGCCGATCCACAATATTATGGAGGTACTTTGTTATGCAAAAAGAAATTGAACTAAAATGTCTTTGCGACGGACTGCTCAATGCGTTACGCAAGATGGGGCTGGGAAAATACAGTCTTCGTAACTATTACTATGAGGGCATGTGGCCTCTCATCAAGGCGTACCGAAAAGCCGGGAAAGAGTTATATGATCCTGTGTTTACAAATGAGGTAGTTCTTGGTATCCAGAAGCAATTTCAAGAAGGTCTTATTGGGAATCACATAAATATGCGCGTTCGTAAGATGGCGGCGATGATGGAAGAATATTCTTTAAGGCGTTGCATCGTGTGGCATAGAATAAAGCCTTGTCCCGCTATTGATAGTGTCAAGATAAATGTGTAAACGTTCCTGCAAGCATTTTAGGCTAGCAAATCTCGAAGTCATAACAAATATCACGTATAACAACTCGTATCAATACACTTTTTCCATTGATGATGATGTGGTAATAAACGGCTGGTATTTTCTAAATGGGGAGCCAAAACTTTATGTCGGGTATCAAGCCGAAGAATATCGAAACCGCTGGGGAAAGAAACATATGTCCCGATACAAAACCTTTGCCTATCAAGAATACTATCAATACTACAATTACTACTATTTTTCAAAAGATCTGTATCTCTTTACTCCATACCTGGCTACGATCAACAACCTGTCCACTCCTGTCATAAAAACGGCGGATAAGACAATGAAGATAACTTATACGCTAACAGAAACGGATTCTTGATTTAACAAGCTCAATTAACCTGGCGGCTTTCTCGTATCGGAAGGCCGCCTTTTTCATGCAAAAAATCAAAGGAGGAATTTCTCATGAAAGAATTCTGGAACACGTTACAACTTGTTTTGTCCGCAATCGGAGGCTGGCTTGGCTACTTCCTTGGTGGTTGCGACGGCCTGCTTATCGCACTGCTGATCTTTGTCATCTGCGACTACATCACCGG
>JAGPMA010000023.1 GCA_018053145.1 Oscillospiraceae bacterium
CTTCATCCCCGATTGGAGCCGGACAAAGCTCTGTTGTCAAACCTGCCTGATATTTATTTTTGTAGTAATAGAAGCCCTCTTTGGGGATGATTTCAATTACGGGCATTGCCTTTCCGTCCATAACGCCGACAGTCAGCTCACGTCCCTTTATGTACTGCTCAACGATGACCGCTCGCTCGTATTTAAACGAAAGCTGAAGCGCGGCATCGTATTCCTCGCGGCTTGAGACAATTGACGTGCCGACGCTTGAACCGCCGGAGCAGGGCTTGACGACGCAGGGGAAGCCTACGTCGGCATAGGGAGTTACACCGGCATAAACTGTTATTCCTGATGGGGTAGCTATGCCAGCGCAGGCGAAAAGCTTTTTTGAAAGTGATTTGTTCATGGCAAGCGCACTGCCCAGATAGCCGCAGCCGGTATATTTAATTCCTGCAACGTCGAAAGTGGCCTGAAGTTGGCCGTTTTCACCCTGTTCGCCATGGAGTGCAAAGAAGGTAATGTCTGCGGCTTGGCATATTTCAAGGACGTTATCGCCCAAAACGCTGGTGTTATCCTGATGCCTGGAGGCCTTGATTTTTTCAAGGTCAGGTTCCTTTTCGCCAACAAGAATGGTTTGGCTTTGTATTTCACGAAGGAATACTTCCTCGGGCTTTTCATATTTCTCCGTATAGCCGAAAAACGAGTCGATAAGGACAACCCTGTGTCCACGCTCTCGCAGAGCCTTTGCAACCATCGTTCCGCTTGTTATTGATACATCACGCTCGGTGCTGATTCCACCGCACAATACAACAATTTTCATAATGTGCCTCCCGGTAAATTTTGCTTAAACAAGATAGTAATTCAGCAATAATTATAGCACAATAATATGGCTTAATCAAACAGATTGTGCGGTTGAAAAACAAAAAGCGAGAACTGCCGCTGCAAGGAAGCTCCCGTTTGAATTTGAATCTATATTATTCTGTGTGATTAAGTCACAACCTCAGGCTTAATCAATAATCGCCAGAGACCTAATCGGTGCGCCGTCGGCGTTTTCAAACTTCATTGGTGCTGCGATAAAGGTGAATAGACCCCCGCCGACAAGACCCAAATTGCACAGGTTTTCGATTATCACAATCGTATTCTGGCTAAGGAGTTTTTTGTGGTTTGGAAGCTCTGCACCTATAGGGTCGAGACTAATGACGTCGAGCCCCACGCCTTTTTTACCGCTTGCAACGATAAAATCAGCGACTTCGCTTGTGATACACGGAAAGCTTCCAAAATAGTCGGAGGTACCCCATTTTTTGTCCCAGTCCGTTCTGAAAAGCAGAAAATCCGCACTCTCGGCAAGCTTGCGGTTGCGATTAATGAAGGACATGCCGATTTGGTCGCCTGCCTTTAGCACCGAGCAGTCGATAACAAGCGCACTGCCCACGAACTGAGATGCGTCGAAGCTATCGAGTGTTGCTCCGTTTTCAAACAGGTGTGCAGGCGCGTCCATGTGAGTGCCGGTATGGGAATACAGTTGCAGCAGCGTTTCTTTAAAGCCGTCTTTTTCAACGGTGCAGGGGACTGACAGTTTTGGAGGCTCTGTGCCGGGATAGACAGGCATATTCTCGATTATTGTATGCGTTAAGTCAATTACTTTCATATAGCGTTCCTAGTTATGTTTAATTTGTAAAGAAAATCGCATTAGCAGTACGGTTAACACTTGGCGTTACTGCTTGACCCAAATTCCGCCTAAATATATATAAGTGCCTGCGCCCTGTGAATAATAAACGTCTCTAAAAGAATTGTTTCCACGAAAAACGTTTCCCTCTAAATCAACACCCGAGCCTATGGTTACTTTTGTAATATCATTGCCTAAAAAAGCTCCGTAATCAAGCTCGAGAAGGCTGGAGGGCAACACTATTTCTGTCAAATTATTATCCTGAAAAGCGCGTGCGTGGATTTTGAATATTTCACTGTCATCAGCAAAACGCACTGAAGTTAATTTTGTGTGGCTATAAGTATAGTTGAAGGCATCTTGCCCTATTTGGTTCGCAGTTTTATGTGCAATTGTTTTTTCGATATAAATATCAAGCGCTGTTCCGGAGTAAGGTTTTGAAATAGTATATTCGAAATAGCCGCTATCGCTTGCAAAAGGAATGTCGCCTTTAAGTAACACATGCGAAGCTGCAAGCAACCAAACAGCATTGTCGTAATCCCATGTGAATATTACATCTGTTTGCTTTGGCGTGGGCTTTTCTGACAATAAGCCGGCCGCGATCAGTGCTTGCATCAAGGCATTATCGGTTGAACTGGCCAAATTAAAAGGATTTGGAGAGGGGCTGGTTGCAGAATAAACCTGAGTGACCTCATTAAGAATACCCAAAGCATTGTTGTCCGAGGCGGCTTTCCCGTTGTTGATATAGCTGAAATATGATGGCATAACAACAGCGACCAGAATCCCCAATAAGAGAATGACCACTATTAGCTCAATTAGCGTAAAGCCTTTTTTATCCTCTATAAATCTGGACATTTAAACCTTTCATTTCTGCAAATGTGCATAAACTCCCTGTGCTTAATGAAACACAGGGAGTTCCTTTTTGGTGGACCCGAAGAGATTCGAACTCTCGGTCTCCGCGTTGCGAACGCGGCGCTTTACCAGCTAAGCTACGAGCCCATATTGAATGCTGATTTCATAAGACTTTCTACGTTTTTTACAGTATCAACCACGCGCATATTATAGCACAGTTTTCATGTTTGTCAAAATATATTTGCCTTCTATATTGATATTTAGCGGGCTTTGTAGTAAAATAACAAAACGTGGCCCGTGACAAGGCTGCACTAGTCGGGGAGCCAGCGGTGCCCTGTTGCCTGCAATCCGCTACAGCAGGGATGAAGTCCCACCCCAGGATAGTTGATGTGTCGTCTGACCTAAGAAAGTGGTGTTGAAGACCTGGTCTTGCGCAACGGAAGCCTGTGAACCATGTCAGGCGGGGAACCGAGCAGCATTAAGCGGGTAGATCTGTGTGCCGCAAGGTAGCCGGGTTCGAGCTAACTGCTTAGGTAACGGACATATCAATTTACTCAAAGGTGGGTGTGCAGTCTTGTCACGGGCCACATTTGTTTTTCAAACAAATGTGGGATATTATGGTTCTAGCACATTTGTCGCCTAGTGCATGTATCAGAATTACTGAAAAGATAAGTAAAATCACATTGTAAAGGGGTGGCGCGGCTTTATGTATCAGGCTTTATACAGGAAATGGCGGCCCCGAACCTTTGACGATGTTGTGGGGCAGGAACACGTTACAGATACGCTGAAAAACCAGATTATAAACGGCAGGCTCAGCCATGCCTATCTGTTCATAGGCACAAGAGGAACGGGCAAGACAAGCTGCGCAAAAATTCTTGCAAAAGCTGTCAACTGCGAGCATCCCGAAAACGGAAACCCCTGCAACAAGTGCAATAGCTGTTTGGGAATCGACGACGGTTCGATTATGGACGTTGTCGAGCTTGATGCGGCCTCCAACAACGGTGTGGATAATGTACGAGCTCTTCGCGACGAGGCAATTTATTCTCCGGCTGTTGTCAAAAAGCGCGTTTATATCATTGATGAGGTTCACATGCTCTCGTCCTCGGCCTTTAACGCCCTGCTCAAAATTCTTGAGGAGCCACCTGAGCATCTGCTCTTCATACTTGCTACAACAGAGCTACACAAGGTGCCGGCGACGATTCTTTCTCGCTGTCAGCGCCACAGCTTCAAGCGCATCGAGCCAAACCTACTTGCAAAGCGAATATGCTATGTTGCTGAGCAAGAGAACATGAAGATTGAACCGAATGCCGCCGAGCTGCTGGCAAGGCTTGCCGACGGTTCGCTGCGTGACGGGCTTTCGCTGCTTGACCAGTGTTCGGGAAACAATGATATAACAACGCAGAGCGTTCTCTCGGCGATGGGACTTGCGGGCAAGCTTCGTGTTGCTGAGCTTCTTGACGCGATATCCAATGGGGATACTGCAAAGTCAATTAGTATCTTTGGAGGATTATGGAGCGACGGGAAAGCTCCGTCGACCCTGCTTTCGGAGCTAAATTCGCTGCTGCGTGACATATTAATGCTTAAGGTTGCGCCTTCGGGCGGAGGTGAGCTTTTGTCTGGCGGCTTTGACAAAATAACGCTTCAGGGCTTTGCAAAACGCATGACGCCGGAGGAGCTTATCTGCGATATTGATTCGATTCAGGCGCATATCGGGTCTTTGCGCGACGGGAGAGATCCGAAAACAACAGCCGAGCTTTGTATAATCGGGCTCTGCGAACCGGAGCTTGGCGATAGTATTGACTCGCTGAAAAAACGTATAGCAAAGCTTGAAGCGGCCTTTTCGAGCGGAGCGGTGACGTTTGCTAAGACTGAAAGCGGAAGACAAGAACAAAGAAATGTTGAAGCCAAACCGATTAGGGACTACAAAGATGTGCCGCCTTTCGAAATTGATGAAAAGCGTACGGTATCTCATGAAGATAATAATCCGCGTGAAAATCATGAAGATGTGTCATATCATGAGAATGTGGAGCCTCAGTCAGAGCCGGCTTCCGCGAGCGGCGAGACTTTTAAAGCTGATAGTTCGAATGAACAGAGTGAAGAAACTGAATCCGGAGAGGCTTTTTCAAACGTAGATGACGATGAAAGATCCTTTGGGAGTGAAGAAACAGGTGGCGAATGGGCCGACATTCTCGTTTCCCTTAAAAAGGCAATGCAGCCCAGCCAATACAGCCTTGTAAGCAATGAGCAAATGACTAAGGGCGAGCTTGTGGGAGATACGCTGACTTTGAGTGTTTCCAACGCTTTTGTTAAAGGGCAGATAGAGCAGACTCAAGCTATGCACTGCATAAAGAAAGCCGCACAAGAAATAATGGGCAAGGCGATTATGGTGAAGGTGCTTGAGAACAAGGCGATTCAGAGCGGAAACGCAGGAAAGCTGGACGGCTTATCGAAGTTTGGAAATGTAAAATTTGAATAGATAAATGAGCAATATAATACACAGCAAATCCAATTAATAACATACAGGAGGACTAATCATGGCAAAGGGCGGATTTCACAGTGGACCTATGGGCGGCGGAATGAACATGAATATGATTAAGCAGGCTCAAAAAATGCAGGCTGATATGTTGAAAATGCAGGAAGAGCTTGAGAAAGCAGAATATACGGCAACGGCGGGCGGCGGAGTTGTAACAGCAGTTATAAGCGGGAAAAAGGAACTCGTTTCCCTCGTTATTGAGCCTGATGCGGTTGACCCAGAGGACGTTGAGATGCTTCAGGATTTGATTATCGCTGCAGTAAATGAGGCTATGCGTAAGGCCGAAACGAGCGCTAGCGAGAATATGTCAAGATTGACGGGCGGACTAAATCTAGGAGCACTGGGACTTTAAAAACTATTATAATAAAACACAAACCACCAAACTGTTCTTTGTTGAAGATGTTCGGTGGTTTTATTATTGATAAAATGTACTAATTAGATATATAATATATGCAAATGTCTTGTTGAGATACTAATACTCAGCGACTTTTCCGAGTGTAACAATCGCTTCGGGGGTTGTGATGATGACATCGGGATAGTTAGAATCAATCGACTGAAGGCGCATTCCGCCAACGCGGTCACGCAGGCGCTTAAAATAGGTGGTGCCTTCGTAGGTGAAAACCCCAACATCACCGTGCTCAAGCTTTGCCTGACGAGCTATCCAGACAGTCTCATCACTGTGATAATCTGGTTCCATGCTATCACCGGAAACAATAATGCCAAAGGTTGCGGAAAATGGAACTTCACTGCCGACCAAGGTGGGGGTATAATCCGGTAAATCCAGCAACCTGTCCTTACCAGCCATTGCTTCGAGGTCATATACGGGGAGGGTTCGAGTTTTTGTGCCTCTGGGTGCGTCGAGACTTAAATCGTCATAAAGTCCGCTGTTAGAAAGCATATTTGCATATTCGAGAACAAGCCTTCTCCCGTCTTCGTTCAAGCCCCGGAGGAAATCGTAGCTTTTGTTACCAAAAGCACCGCCGATGTCAACGATATCGAGAGCTTCGCAGATGATAAGGAATTGAATAGCATTTGGCTGGGAGGCGCCGCTCTCCCATTTCGAAACGGCTTGATTTGTAACCTTGACGCCGTGCTTGCTGAGAACAGCCGCGAACTCGCGCTGGGAAAGCCCTTTCTTCTTTCTGAAAGAGCAAATAATATCACCGAAATTGTTTGACATAATATATCACCTCATAAATGAGTATATTATAGTATTATCCAAATAGCAAGCACTAATTATAAATAATATCTTAATAGGAGAATATAGACGAATTATGAGAGAACGCGGTATAATTTAGGGGTCGAGCTCGTAAATATTCTTGCGCAGAATTATATTTCGAGTATAATGGAATTCACAGATAATCTAATTTTTTGTTCGAGGCAATAGGGGGAAGAAGACCATGAGAAGAACAAAATCACTATACATAACGCTGTTTATTGCTGTTTTGCTTTTGAGCATTTTTGCTGTACCGGCCCTTGCCGATGCCGGCAATTTCTCCGGAGGGTCAAGCTACGGCGGAAGCTTCGGTGGGAGCTATGGCGGCAGTTACGGCGGAAGTTCGGGAGCGTGGGGACTACTTGCTCTGGGCGGTTTAGGCGGAGGCTCGGGCGGCATAATAGCATTTATTATAATAGCATTTATTATAATTAACATTATCAGAAAGTTAAAAAGCACAGGTTCACAAGCCTCAAGCGGCGCGATGGGCTCAAGCTACACAGATTATTCCGAGCTTGTGCCAATTTCAACAATTAAGGGCGCCGACCCAAACTTTTCTGAGGCGGCGATGAAAGAAAAAATCGCCAATTTATACGTGCGTATGCAAAACGCTTGGCAGGAGAAGGAATTTGATGGCATGCGTCCGTTCATGACGGATGCGCTTTACAGCCAGTTTAAACTTCAGCTAGATGAGATTATCCGTTCTGAATGCACAAACTATATTGAGCGCATAGCTGTACTTGATGTTGCGCTGTCCGGCTGGAGAACTGACGAGGCGGTCGATGCGATTGTCGCAATCGTAAACACTCGAATTGTTGACTACACCACAAACGATAAAGCAGGCATGCTTGTAAGCGGCTCGAAGTCTGTTGAAAAGTTCATGACCTATGAGTGGACACTTATCCGTTCAAAGGGCATGACGACACCGGATCACACCGGCGAGGGCAGCGAGGAAACGGCGACAATTCATTGCCCATCCTGCGGCGCGCCTGTTGAAATTAATCAGTCGGCAAAATGCCCTTACTGCGACAGCGTGATTAGTGCGGGGGATTACGATTGGGTTATTTCAGCCATCAAGGGCATTGCACAGAGAAACGGCTAACGGCTTAAGAAAGGGCTGGCATGTACTTTAACTACCACGCTAAGGCGAAGCAACTGATTGTCGAGGGTCATTTGACCGAATATGAAATACTCGAGCGATATAACAATATCAGCCCATGCCTGCTGCTGTATTTTGATAACAACAGACCACTGCCTATACGTGAGCACAAATGGGAAGAGTATTTTCTGTTGATAAACAAAAAAACAACTAAAACAAAAGAGAGCAGCCAATTTTGACTGCAAGAGGAAAAGTCCACTCTCAAAAAAAGAGTGGACTTTTCGATTATATACAGATTATCGCTCGCCGCGTTTTTTAAGTACGACCGCAAGCACAACTCCGGCAATTATCATTATGACACCAATTACCATAATGAAAGTTCCCATAATAGACACAGGATTATTTACGGTAAAGTTGGAGAAAGGATTGCTCACCTGGTTGCCAAACTGGTCTATACTTCCATCCGGGAACACGCTGGAGAACGAATTGTCGATGAAACCAGAAAACATCCGGCGAGTCGCATAACGCGCTAACTCTCCAATTCCTGTAAAGCAGGCACCGATAACGGCGAGGTACACGCCAAACAGCCAGCCGTATCTGCGCAGCAGCCTTCCAAAGACACCGGGAATAGAATCTACCCAATTGGGGCTCGGAGTAGTCGGAGCAGGCTCCGGTTCTGGGTAGAAATTCTTTTCTTCTTTCGGCTCTTCCTCGCTTAAAAGCCAGTCAGCCGTCACGCCGAACGCAGAAGCCAGAAGGCGTAGCTTGGTGATCTCTGGTTCAGCGTCGCCGGTTTCCCATTTGCTGATTGCTTGTCGAGATACGCCAAGCTGTTCCGCCAGTGCGTCTTGGGACAATCCGGCTTTTTTTCGACAATAATAAATTTTTTCTTGTAGCTTCATAAAAAAGCTCCTCTCCGTATTTTTGGCTGATTTCAGTTTACAAAGTGCTCGGTTGCAAAACAATCGACCGCAGCTTGAAGTGGCGCAACCAATGGTTGCAAATCCCAAAATAATATGCGAAAAACACTCCTTCAGCCATCGGAGCGTGGATGCTCTTAAAATAATCTGTCATCATTATAGATACAAATCGATATAATTGCAATTGCCATCACGACCTTGATAAAGGAAAAAATCTGATATCGGAAAATTATAATACCAAAATTATTGTAGTTTACGAACGTGGAAAACAGGCGAATTTTGTGTGTTTATAAAGCTACACTCTTGAGAACACATATCTAAAAGGTGAAGAGAAAGGGCAGGAATACATCCTGCCCAATAAAGTAATTTAATTAATGTTGCTTATGATACTCTATATCTGAAGTGCCTGTATTTAGGGTTGTTTTATTCGTAATTTGAATCCTATATGTTGTTTTTCCGATTAATTCTCCATTACTGTCAAATGTGCCGGGGTCTTTACCCTCAACTAAATTTTTAGGATATAGGAGTATTTCATTCTTTTCAACTTCCCATTCACCCGTTTCTACTAACATACCATTAATGGAATCTGCAACTTCTTCTTTATATGTTCCGTCATCGTAAAGATTCAGTGTAATATCTATAACAGCTCCGGTTTCTTGATTCGTCCAAGTATCCCTGACCCATGTGCCCGCATAATTTCCATCATCCGAACTACTATTACCACATCCTGCCAGAGCTAAAATGCATAATATGGCACTTAGTGCTAAAATTGCAAATCTTCTTTTCATTTTCAGTATCCTTTTATTTGATTTATATATAGTCTGCTGCACCAACTGCTGCCTCATATTGTGTTAACGGTGCATCAGAATTTCCCTATTACTTTTATGTTAAGCTAAAAACGGACGCAAAAATATCAGCAAAATTTGACATTGGGACAGAAAGTAGATATGTTGTTGTAGGTTGTTCGGTTTGCATAATATAAAAACTTACAAAAGCGATATCATTAACTGGCTCTGAGCTTAATGCCTTAATAATAGCATCTCTGTTACTAGCATCAATAACTAATTTGTCGTCACCAGCATAAATATATCCTGTCATGTCAATGATTGTTCCGTCAACAGTTTTCATCTGAATATCATATTGCTCGTCATACTGCGTAGATGAGTTTTTTACCAGAAGCTGTCCATATTCATAAAGCATAATTGCTATATTTTCACCGTCTACAAGTACATTGGCGTAAAGAGCCGAATTAGTTGTTGCGCTGTTGCTAAAAGTACCAACGAGAGTCACCGTATTGCAGATAAAGGTCTCATCCGTCGGTTGATTGAAGTTGTCTACATAATAAGATTGTCCCCAAAGCGTTCCTTTTTCTTCTGTTTCAGGCACTGCTGTTGGTTCAGCCGTCTCTGACTCAAGCACCTCTTCTTGATTGGGCGTTACAGAAACCTGCTTGCTGTTGCCGCAAGCGCAAAGCGACAAAAGCAACGTGAATGCCATAAGTAAATATAGATGCTTTTTCATTTTAGTCGTCCTCCTACTGCAAAATTATACCTATTATAGAACATTATGACTTTTTGGTCAAGACATCCATTGTCGTAGACCATAGTTTTTACGTTTCTTGCTTAATATCCAAATACTTGCCAATTGTGTGAAAGTGCTGGCTGTAGGTCTACGTGGTCTTTTCGATTATAAATTTGACAACAAAATAGTGCTAGATTATGCTCAAATGTGCTCAATTGTATCATTTGAAAATAACGCAAAAAGGCATAAAAAGTACCGCCAAACGCTGAATTATCAACGAAAGGCGGTCAATTTGCCTTATTTAGTTAAGGTTTAATTTGGTCGGAGTGTCGAGATTCGAACTCGAGGCCTCTTGGTCCCGAACCAAGCGCGATACCAAACTTCGCCACACCCCGAAGCGAGCAATTGAAAGTATAGTGAAATAATTCTAAATTGTCAAGAGAAAATGCAAAATGACAAAATAAATGACGCGGTTTTCACATAATTGAGGACACCGAAGGTATACGCAATTATGTGAAAACAAGGGATAAGAACAAGAAAACTATCTGAAAAGATTCATTTCGCTGTCGTAAATCTGCGTTCTGGTAAATGCTGCAAAATCGGGCTTGAGCTGCGGGACAAGCTGCTCCAAAGCCGACACGAGAAGCTCGGGGTTGAGCGTCGGCTCCTGCGCGGAAATCAGAGCCTTGAGCTTAACACAGCCATTGCCGACATCAAAGGTGATGCTCCGTATGCTTTGCGCAATGTCAACCTCGCTGATGCCGCTTTTGGATTTTTTCGAGATTACAATGTTGTCCCGTGCAAAAAAGTCCATCAACTCGGGGAGCAAATCCGAGGGGGAGCGGTCATCGTATTCAAAAACACCGTCTACATCAAGCCACTTGATGTTTTTGAATTTGCTTTCCCATTCATAGGCTTCGATAACGGAAATGCCCTCGGGTAGGGCTTTATTCAGACGAAACGGAATTTCTGAAATATCCATGAAGTTATCAAGCTTGAAATCCATGATTTCACAGTTGCTTGCAGTTCCGACGGAAAGTGGTAGCGCAAAGGAAATTTGCGCATGAGGGTTGAAGCCCTCGCTGTATTTTAGCTGAATTCCTGCACGAAGAAAGGCTCTCTGCATTGTGCGCATGAGGTCGAGGTGAGAGATGTAAACCGCCCGACCTGTTTTTGAAAATCTTAGTCTGAGGTTATCCATCACAGCGCCCTCCTTCCATGAGCGAAAGTGCGCCGCAGTTTGTGCACTTATTGCGGCAGTCGGGAGATAGCTCCGCTTTATAGCACATTTCGCGCTCGTGCCAGAAAAATTCCTGCTTTACGCCGATGTCAACTCTGCTCCATGGCAATGTTTCGTCATAAGAACGCTCTCGGCAGGCATAAAATTTGGGGTCAAGTCCGCACTTTTCAAAGGCTGCCATCCAACGGGAGAAGGAAAAGTATTCCGTCCAGGAATCGAGCTTGCCGCCATTTCGCCAAACCTCCTCGATGACTGCTCCGATGCGTCTGTCACCGCGAGAGAGTACTGCCTCAACAAGGCTTGTGTCCGCGTCGTGCCAGTTGTAACTGATGGCTTTTGCGCGCATATGGTCGCGCAAAAGGTTTACGCGGCGGCGGTATTCTTGCATTTCCACTTGAGCTTCCCACTGAAAGGGAGTATGCGGCTTGGGAACAAAGCAGGAGGTTGAGACTGTGATGTGAACGCCCTTTGCCTTGTTCGAGGCATAGGGCTTGAAGAGTGCTAAAACCTTCATAGCAAGGTCGTTTATTGCCAGAACGTCCTCATCTGTTTCGGTTGGAAGGCCGAGCATGAAATAGAGCTTAACATTGTTCCAGCCACCCTCAAAGGCGATGCGGCAGGTGTTGAGCAGATCCTCCTCGCGCACATTCTTGTTGATAGCGTCGCGTAATCTCTGCGTTCCGGCTTCAGGCGCAAAGGTCAAGCCACTTTTCCGCACCTTTTGAACCTTGCTCATCAAATCAATCGAGAAGTTATCAGCACGCAGAGAGGGCAGAGAAAGCCCGATGCTGTGGGGCACGCAGAAGTCCAAAAGCCCATCGCAGAGCTCGCTCAGGGGCTTGTAGTCGCTTGTGCTGAGGGAGGAAAGCGTTATCTCCTGATAGCCGGTGCTCTCTAATGCTTCGATGCCCTGCTCGACAAGCCTTTTTGAATCTCTGGAGCGGACGGGGCGGTAAACAAAACCGGCCTGACAAAAACGGCAGCCGCGCGTGCAGCCACGAAAAAGCTCCAGTGTAACGCGGTCGTGGACAATCTCCGTGGAGGGGACTATTGACTTTGTGGGGAAATAGCTGTTGTCAAAATCCTTTACTATACGCCTTTTAACAAACTCGGGAGCTCCTTCCAGTGTCTTTAGCTCCTTTAGCGTTCCGTTGTCGTTATATATCGATTCGTAGAGAGAGGGAACATAGATGCCCTGAATTTTTGCAGCATCAAATAAAAATTCGCGTTTTGACCAGCCCTCCTGTTTTGCCTTTCGCAAGAGCAGCAGCAGCTCCTTGTCCATTTCCTCGCCCTCGCCTATGAAGAGGAAGTCAAAGAAATCAGCCATTGGTTCGGGGTTTACGCAGCTTGTCCCGCCGGCAAAAACGAGAGGAGTAAGCTCATGCCGCTCCGCACTTTTGATTGGGATACCTGCAAGGTCGAGCATATTGAGGACGTTTGTATATGCCATTTCGTAGCCGACTGAAAAGCCGATGGCGTCGAAGTCTGTCAGTGGGTCACTGCTCTCAAGAGCCCAGAGAGGGATGTTCGCGTTGCGCATTTCGGCTTCCATGTCGCCCCAAGGCGCAAAGACACGCTCGCACCAAACGCCGTCCATCTCGTTTATTGCACCGTAGAGAATTCTGATGCCGAGATTGGACATACCTATCTCGTAGGTATCGGGAAAACACAGTGCCATGCGAAGGTCGACCTCCGCCTTGTTTTTGATTATTTGGTTATATTCGCCGCCGGTGTAGCGCGCGGGCTTCTGCACCTTTGGCAAAATTCGCACAAGTCTTTTATCCATAGTCACATCCGTTGAAAAAAGTTGTCGGCTCATGTCCGACATTACAATAGTTATCGACTTATTGTATACCGAAAAACGACTATTTACAATACTTGTTCTGCTGCAAAATGAAAAGCCAGCTTCCCGCGAAAAACAGAGCAAAGCCAAATCCCCTAGCGAGAAGGTAAAGACCCCACGCAATTAGAAGTAAGGCTGTCAATAAACTGATAAACCGCGCAAGAGTTTGTGCTTTGCTTTCACCTATCAGGTAACGGAGAACAAAACCTAACGCCCGACCACCATCGAGCGGCATTGCCGGCAGGAGATTGAAAAGATTAAGAATTAAACCCAGCCCCCCACACATTAGGAGATACTCGCTATTCCTAAAGCTTCCGAGTTTAGCGCAAACAAGTGAGAACAACAGCCCAAACACAGGACCTGAAAGGGCGGTCAGCAGTTCTTGTTTGTCGCTGAGGATGCCTGTATAATCGATTGCAAAGCCAGAAAGCGTGGCGTTCAGGCGTGTTGGATACGCTCCGAGAAGCAGCATTATAAGAATGTGACCCATCTCATGTATAAGTACCGCGGGAAGAAGAGCCAAAAGAAAGCCATTGTCATCAAAGAAGAAAATAAGCGAAAAAAGGAGTATAAAGCCACTTCCGAGTTTTATGTGAAAATTTGGCGTGTCAGTTCTATTTACTTTCAAAGATCTCATTGCAAATAGAACTCCGGATTTAAGTACTTCCCGTTATAGATAAGCTCAAAATGCAGATGTGGCCCCGTTACATCACCGCTATGTCCGACAAGCGCAATTCTGTCTCCGCGCTTTACGGAGCTTCCCTGCTTGGCTATAATTTGGCTGCAGTGGGCATAAAGGGTTTGAAAACCGTTCCCGTGGTCGAGAATTATTGTCATACCGTAACCACTCAGCTCCGCAACGGAAATTACCGTACCATCGGCAAAGGCCGTTATCGAGTCACCATCGTATGCGCCTAAGTCTGTACCGTAATGAAATTTAACAACGCCTGTTATAGGGTGGTCACGGTATCCGAAGCCGCTCGTTGTTGCGCTCAAGCAGGGGGCTGAATATTCAAAGGGCAGAACCGGCGTGTCGTAGCTTACATTTGCCGGTACGGCATAGTCGGCAAAAGCGGACTGCTCCTTCAAAAAGGCTTCGACCTTTAAGCTCTGAGCCGAAACGGGTACGGTGATTTCCAAAGGGAGGGTCTCCGGAGGGATAGGGGCAACCACAGAAGTTGCGGCTGCGGTTTGTGCGTTGGGAGCTTCGGAAGGAGGGGCTTCAGCCTCGGTTATTCCGGCGATAGCCTCGTAACCCTTTAGGTTTTGACCGACCATATCATTTAGCGGAAAGCTATCGGAAGCATCCGCTTTTACCAAGGGCGACAAATCCTCTGCCGGCACGGACGGCGAGGGCTCTGACTGAATCTTGTTGTCAGCGTTTATTAAGCGCTCCCAAACATAAATATAGCTGCGCTCGCCGGATATTGCCTGACCGATGGCGACAATATCCTCCCGGAAGTCTGCGTTGCGTGAAATTGCGGGCATAATATGTGCGCGGATTTTATCAGCCTCCTGAGGGAAACAGAAGCGGACTGCGCACAGTACGATTAAGATAATTGCCGATACAATAGCTCTTGTTTTCATGGGTTTCTCCTTTTTATGACAATGCGCGAAAATTTGGTCAAACGTATTTATTTATTTAATAAGGAGTGTTATAATCAAAAAGATAAACTGGGAAAAAGTATAATTGAATTCATATTTATTCTTGTTTTGGCTTTCTTCGTTTCAGCCGGATGACTAATGGATTTCAGTAATGAGTTGGCAGGGGGTGGCCGGTACGGAGAAATTCAAGTTCATTAAATTTCTTTCAAGCAGGCTGTCCGTTACGCTTATACTCATATTGATTCAGGCGGCATGGATTGCCCTGATGTTCCTAAAACTTGTAGGTTATTCAGGCTATATCTCCGATGCCTTTAGGCTTCTCAGTGTTGTGATGGCGCTTTATATAATAACCAAGGCTGATGTTCCGGCTTACAGAATGGGCTGGATTTTGGTGATTATGATATTTCCCCTCTTTGGAGGACTTCTTTATCTCTTGCTTGGCGAAAAGCGTCCGGCAAGATATATGCGCTTGAGATTAGCAAAGGGTATGAAAAACCACGATGCAACATTGGTTCAAAGCGTCGAAGTCGAGCAGGAGCTGAAGGAGCATTCTCCAAGGGTCGCGGGGCTGTCAAGTTATATAACGAAATACGCGCGTTTTCCCGTGTGGAGAAACACGAGCGTTACCTACCATCCATTGGGAGAAAACCAATACGCTGATATGCTCATCGAGCTGCAAAAAGCAAAAAAGTTCATTTTTCTTGAGTACTTTATAATTGATAAAGGTGAAATGTGGGACTCGATTCTTGACATTTTGAGCAAAAAAGCGGAGGAGGGCGTCGATGTCCGCATCATCTATGACGACATGGGTTGCCTTCGCAAAATTCCATCAAACTACTACAAAAAGCTGGAAAAGCTGGGCATTAAATGTCTGGTGTTTAATCCGTTTATCCCGATAATATCGCTCGTTATGAACAACCGTGACCACCGAAAAATAATGGTTATCGATGGAAACACGGTCTTCACCGGCGGTATAAATCTTGCGGACGAGTATATTAACCACAGGATAAGGTTTGGCCATTGGAAGGATACAGGCGTAATGCTCAAGGGCGACGCTGTTTGGAACTTCACGGTCATGTTTCTCGAAATTTGGAATTCCTATAACCCTGTTGATGAGGATTTTGCCCTTTTTAAGCCAAGCCAAGAGCATGAGGCCGACTTTTTTAGTGACGGGTTTGTTCAGCCCTTCAGCGATTCTCCGCTAGACGGCGAAACCGTTTCTGTAAATGTTTACCTCGATATTCTTGCCCAGGCAAAAGACTATGTTTATATTTTCACGCCATATCTGGCCATCAGCGACGAGCTGCAGATTGCACTCTGTGCCGCCGCAAAACGAGGCGTGGATGTCCGCATGGTGCTGCCGGGCACACCTGACAAGAAAATTGCTTACCGTCTGTCGCGCTCATATTACCTGCCCTTAATGGAAGCTGGCATTAGAATTTATGAATACACACCGGGCTTCATTCACGCAAAAAGCTATGTCAGCGATGACGAGCTTGCTGTTGTCGGAACGATTAACATGGATTACCGGAGTTTGTATCTGCACTTTGAGTGCGGGGTAGTTATGTTTGAAAGCAGCGCAATCGAGGAGTTAAAAAAGGATGCTTTGAAAACTTTTGAAGTGTCGCACGAGGTTACTATTAAGGAACGCAGACGGGGAATGATGAGCCGGCTTTACGGCGGACTTATCGATTCAATTTTAAGGGTGTTTGCCCCGCTGTTCTGATTTTTACACACGAAGCTTAAATTCATACAGAAGGGTATTATAAGATGAAACTTTGGTCGGGAAGATTTGACAAAAACACCGATAAGCTGGTAGATGAACTTAACGCCAGCATCGGCTTCGATTTTCGAATGTACAGACAGGATATCGCCGGAAGCATAGCTCATTCCGCCATGCTCGCCAAACAAGGCATAATACCGAAAGAGGAGGCTGAGAAGATTGCTCAGGGGCTTAAAGCGATTCTCACAGACATCGAAGCAGGAAGCCTCTCCTTCGGAAACGATGTCGAGGATGTACATATGGCAATCGAGGGTGAGCTTACAAGAAGAATCGGGGATGCGGGCAAGCGCCTTCACACCGCGAGAAGCCGCAACGATCAGGTCGCGCTCGATTTAAGGCTTTACCTTATAGAGGAGATTTCGCTCCTTCGTGAGCTGGTGCTCGAGCTGCTCGAAACCGTATTGAATATTGCCGAGCGCAACACAGATGTTGTTATGCCGGCGTATACCCATCTTCAAAGAGCTCAGCCTACGACCTTCGCACACTACATGATGGCATATGCAAATATGCTAAGGCGTGATGTTACAAGGCTTGAGGACTGCCTTGCGAGAATGGACGAATGTCCGCTCGGGAGCGGCGCTCTTACTGCAACGACTTATCCAATTGACAGGGAATATGTGGCGCGTGAGCTGGGCTTTACCGCGATTACTCAAAACAGTCTGGATGGCGTTTCCGACCGTGATTTTGCCATCGAGCTAATGAATGATTTATCCATACTTATGATGCACCTTTCCCGTTTTTCGGAGGAGATCATTATGTGGTGCTCTTGGGAATTCAAATTTATCGAGCTTGACGACGCATATTCAACCGGATCGTCAATTATGCCGCAGAAGAAGAATCCTGATATTGCGGAGCTTGTCCGCGGAAAAACCGGACGAGTTTATGGAGACCTAATAACACTTCTCACCGTTATGAAAGCGCTGCCGCTTGCCTATAACAAGGATATGCAGGAGGATAAGGAGCCGGTGTTTGACGCAATTGATACTGTAAAAAAGTGTCTGCCGGTTTTTTCTGCTATGCTTAACACTATGCGGCTTTACCCGGAAAATATGCGTAATGCTGCCTGCCGCGGCTTCATAAATGCGACTGACTGCGCGGATTATCTTACAAAAAAAGGCTTGCCCTTCCGCGATGCTTATACAATTGTGGGAAGGCTTGTTAACCTTTGCATCGAAAACGGCAAGACGCTGGAGACTCTTGAAATTGAAGAATACCACAAGCTGTCACCGGTTTTTGATAGGGATGTTTACGACGCAATTGCACTGGAAACATGCATTGCATCAAGAAAAGTTGCGGGCGGTCCGGCGAAAGAAAGCGTTGAAAAACAGATGAACTTTATTAAGAGCTTTTTGCAGGAAAGACAGAGATAAAACAATATAATGGGGTAAAGGTATCTCTAGAATGAAAAAACTATATATAATAATGGCAGCAGTGCTTTTGCTCTCGTTCTTTCAACCCTGCAGCGCCGCCGAAAACAGTACATATTCGCAGGAAAGTCCAAGCGGTTACATAGTGAAGCTTAAGCAGCTGCAGGGGGGTTCAGTTGCTTTATTAAAAAATACCGAGCTGCGTGAGCTTAGCTCAGACGCGGGGCTGTACTATGCCGACTCGCTTTCGGACGTTTCCGAGCTTGGTGGCTGCGTGGAGTATTATGAGCCGGACTACACTGCAACACTTTCTACGTTGCCGAATGATACTTATGCTTCCGAGCAGTGGAGTATCTCAAATCTCGGCATTTCCGATGCATGGGATGAGGGCTTTAACGGCAAGGGCGTAAAAATTGCAGTTATAGACAGCGGTATTAACTTAACGCATGAGGATTTCACCGGAACGCACTTTGCCGAAGGATATAATGTTATGGACGGCTCCAATGACGTTACAGACGAGAATGGACATGGTACTTTTGTTTCAGGCGTTTTGGCGGCGACGCGCAATAACGGGATAGGGATTGCAGGTTTTTGCACAGATGCAACAATCGTTCCAATAAAGTGTTTTACTCAAAGCAATGAGACGAGCGCTTCTTATATTATTTCAGCAATCTATGAAGCTGTGGATGTGTATCACTGCGATGTGATTAATATGAGCCTTGGTATGGAAGATGACATGAGGAGCATGAAAACCGCGGTCGAATATGCAGCAAGCGAGGGAGCAATCGTTGTTGCGGCCGTTGGTAACAAGGGGACATCAGAGCTTAGTTATCCGGCGGCATATAGCTGCGTTATAGGTGTTGGCTCAATTGACCAAAACGGAGGGGTCACAAGCTTTTCGGAGAAGAACAAATCAGTATTTGTTGTTGCTCCTGGGACCAATATTATCGGCTTAAAGTATTCCACGAATTATTCTTATAAATTTGACGGTGCAGGCACATCATATTCCGCGCCATTTGTATCGGTTGCAGGCGTAATTTTAAAGCAGTATGCGCCAAATGCAACTACCGCTGATTTTAAAACAATTCTTCAAGCCTCGTGCATTGATGCCGGCGCTTCGGGATATGACACTTCATATGGGTACGGGAAACTTAATATAAGCAATTTTATTAAAACGATGAAAAGCAGTACAGTTGGGGATGTCGGCACAGTTTTTCCGGATGTTGAAGGCCACTGGGCCGAGAAATATATCGAGTATTGTGTTAACAGCAGACTTTTTACAGGTGTGACAACCAGCAGCTTTGAGCCGGAAACAATAATGAATCGAGCAATGTTCGTGACGGTCCTCAGCAGAATGAGCGGTGAAACCATCAGTGGCTACCAGAACGACTTTTTCGATGTTCCGAGCAATGAGTGGTATGCCCAAGCTTGCTCATGGGGTGCCGCTAACGGGATAGTAAGCGGAACGGGAGAGGGGATGTTCTCTCCGATGGATTCAGTAACAAGAGAGCAGATGGCCGTGCTTTTATACCGCTATGCTGTCTATTATGGCCTTACCGACGGCTCGTATAACAATAGTACACTAGCGGCTTTTTCCGATGCCAAAGACATTTCGGCTTGGGCAAAAAGCGAGATGGCATGGGCTGTCGGGAACGGTCTTATCACGGGACGGACTGGCAGCACAATTTGCCCAAAAGACAGCGCGGCAAGGTGCGAGGTGGCGACAATAATTGCACGTTTCGCTGAAAAGTTTTGTTCCTAAACCGGAATACATAAGCACCGCTTGGCGCCATTAAACAAGTAAATTTTGCCTTTTGGCACAGGACACAGCAGAGCATGGGAGAAAAATAAATAATGCCTGAAGAAATATTAAAAAACCTCTACCGCCTAAAAATAAATTTGCCGAACAGTCCTTTAAAGAATCTGAACAGCTATGTAATAAAGGGTGTTGAACGAAATATAATCATCGACACCGGATTTAACCATCCCGACTGCAAAGAAGAACTGTTAAGCGGACTTAACGAGCTGGATGTCAGTTTGGAGAACACCGATATAATCCTTACACATCTTCACTCCGACCACTCAGGGCTTGCCCCGGAGATTGCAGTTACAGGCACGCGTGTCTTCATCAGCCGCGAAGAGATACCGTGGATGTTTGGACAGACGCGGCGTGATTTGTGGGCGATGGACAACAAAAAGCTTGAGCGGGCGGGTTTTGATTTGGAGGCCTTAAAAAATTCACTTAAAAGTGCCGCCTCTCGAAGCATGGCATCAAACGACGAATTCGAAAATTATCTCCCAATTGATGCCGGAGATGAGTTTTTCTGCGGGGGCTATACACTGAAAGCCGTTGTAACACCGGGACACACTCCTGCGCATATGTGCTTCTGGATGGCGGAGCAAAAAACAATTTTTACCGGCGACCATGTTCTTTTTGACATTTCACCGAACATCACGCTTTGGAACAATGTGGAGGATTCGCTGGGGGATTATTTGACAAGCCTTAAAAAAATCGACGAGTACGATGTCCGATTAGCACTTCCGGGACACAGAGAAAGCGGAAGCTTTCACGAAAGGATAGCTTATCTTCTGGAACACCACGAAATGCGGTTGAAGGAGTGCTACAATGAGGTTTTAAACAACCCGAATTCCTCGGTGTTCGATATTGCGGGAAAGATGACCTGGAAAATTCGCTGCAATTCGTGGGAGGATTTTCCCATCAACCAAAAGTGGTTCGCCGTGGGCGAATGTCACAGCCATTTGCGCCACCTCGAAAAGCTCGGAAAAGTCGAGGCTAACGAAGAAGAGCATATTATTAAATATAAAGCAATATAACAAAAGCTTTGCGGCACGGGTTACCCGTGCCGCAAAGCTTTTAGCTTATCGGTTATGCACATAATTTTATAAGTTTTCATATAATGGTGGGTGCGGAAAAACAACCGTATGCGGGTGTATAAAAAATCAATCGTTATTTTGTTTAACCATATTGAGAAGAAATGTCTTTTCGTTGCTCTCAGGGTATTCTAACACATGCTCCAGAAGTGAGGACAAAACATCGCCAAGCTCGGCACCGCGATAGCCTAAGTTCAATAAGTCGTCGCCGGAAACGGCAAGCTGCTTAAGCGAGTAGCACTCGGTACTTTTAATAACACCTCGCAGGCGTTTTATATGTCCGCTGCCAAACAGCATTTCGCAGGCCGCGGCGGCACATCCAGCTGTTTCTAAGCCGTTTTTGGAAAGCAGTATTTTCCATGAAAGAACATTCTCCGGAGCTTCTTTCAAAACGAGCATACAGCCCTTGCTGCAGGCCTGAATGAGGGCGGAATCCAGCCGAAGCGATGTCAGGAAGCTTCTGACATCGGATATAATGCCGTTGTTAAAAAGCAAGGCGCATAGTCCTGCCCAGCGTAGAGTGCGGTTTTGGGGAAGCATTTTCAGCCTCGCAAGGTTTGGCAAGAAAGAGCCATCGGTTACTAGCTCACTGAGCAGTCCGTTTTTTATTACTGATGAGATTAGCTGCGGAGAGTTAGAGAGGAGAATCTTTTCAAACTCAGTGCGAACCCGTTCTTTTGCAAGCCCCCGCGACAAGTGAGCGTTTCTTTCTATAGCCGCAAGGGTCAGCGGTTCGATTTCAAAACCGAGAACAGATGAGAAACGAAAGGCGCGAAGCATACGAAGAGCATCCTCATTAAAACGTTTATCGGGATTACCAACACAGCGAATAAGTCTTTTCTCAATGTCCTCACGCCCGCCGAATAGGTCACAAATATCGCCCGAAAGGGGCATGGCAAGCGCGTTTATGGTGAAGTCACGACGCTCGAGGTCTCCCTTGAGGTCGGCAATGAAGCGGACAGAATCGGGATGGCGATGATCCTTATATTCACCGTCCGAGCGGAAGGTTGTTATCTCGACAGGTGAGCCGTTAACAGTCGCGGTAATTGTTCCGTGCTTAATTCCCGTTGGACGGGAATGCGGAAAAACCGCGCTGACCTCTTCAGGAAGTGCCGAGGTGCAGATGTCCCAGTCGTTGGGACGGCGCCCCATAAGAGTATCCCTGACGCAACCTCCTACCAAATAAGCGGAGAAACCATGCTTTTCAAGACGTTTAAGCACGTTCAATACATATTTTGGAGCTATAACATCGCTCAAAAATACCTCTCCTCCTTTGTTGATTGTTGGTTTGTTAAACCTCACATTGGATAAAATGTTTTTACTTGTATTGCTATCTTGGATGTATTATAATACATTTTTAGTTACTAAACAATAAAAATGCGGACGGAAACGGTTCGTTTGCACTATTACCGACTTCGATACGATTTAATTGTGACGTTTTTTAATATCGTCATTTCATATCCGTAAAAAACTCGAATGCGGAGCTAATGAAAGGATCAGCATATATGACAGACTTTGAACAATATCTTGTCCCCACAAGAAAGGGGCATTTAATTGGCATTGGCGGAGTGTCAATGTCGCCCCTTGCCGAAGTGTTAAACGGCATGGGGCTTTCAATCAGTGGCTCTGATATGAATGAAAGCGAGAAGACTGAACATCTGCGCTCTCTTGGAGTATCAGTCAAAATCGGGCACAGTGCCGACAACATTACAGACAATACTGACTTCGTTGTCCGCACAGCGGCGGTTCGCGACGAAAACCCCGAAATTGTTGCCGCACATGCGAGAGGTATCCCCGTTTACGAGCGCACTCAGGCGTGGGGAGCAATCATGCGCGACTATACTAACGCGCTGTGCATTTCGGGAACTCACGGGAAAACCACGACAACCTCAATGTCGACGCATATTCTCATGGCCGCCCAGCGTGACCCGACCGTTATGATAGGCGGCACTCTGCCGCTGCTTCAGGCAGGGCACAGAGTCGGCAAGGGCGATACGATAGTGTTAGAGTCCTGCGAATACTATAATTCCTTTCACGCTTTTTTTCCAACCATTGCTGTAATATTGAATATCGAGGCCGATCATCTTGACTTCTTTAAGGATTTGGAGGATGTAAAAGCGTCTTTCCGAAAGTTTGCCGCTCTTGTTCCGGAAAACGGACACATTGTTGCAAATTATGACGACAAGAACACAATGGAAGCTCTTGCATCCTTGAACCGTAAGCTGTTTACTTTCGGCTTGTCCGACAAGGCTGATGTTTATGCCGAAAACATTGAAAGAAAAGGCGCTCAAACGGAGTTCGACGTTATGTACAGGGGAGAGCTCTTTACCCATGTCAGTCTGCGAGTTCCAGGTCTGCACAATGTTAAAAATGCTCTTGCGGCAAGCGCTGCGGCTATCTGCCTCGGCATCGACCCCACCGCAGTTACCTATGGACTGGCTGGTTTTACAGGCGCTGGACGGCGATTTGAGTTTAAGGGTAAATTTAACGGGGCTGACGTCTATGACGATTACGCCCATCATCCCGGCGAGCTGAAGGCCCTTATCGATGCCGTTGAGCCTTTGGGCTACAAGCGAGTCATTGTCGTTTTCCAACCCCATACGTTTTCCAGAACAAAAGCTCTTTTTAATGATTTTATCGAGCAGCTCCGACGCCCGAATATCGCCTATCTTGCCGAGATTTACGCGGCAAGAGAGAAGAACACTTTGGGTATTTCGTCTGCGGATTTGGCAAAAAATATTCCCGATTCAAGGTACTTCGCATCGTTTGACGAAATCGAACAGAGCCTTAAGAAAACCGCCGCTCCCGGAGATATTATTTTGACAGTCGGAGCGGGGGACGTCTATAAGCTTGGCGAAAGACTTGTTGCAAGCGCTGTTAAGCCTTCTGATTTGTCAAAAAGTTGATATTATTTAGCTAAAATACAATTTACTGCGATAATAATAAATTTGCGGCTTGAAGAAATTCTTCGGGCCGCAAATTTATTTTGCTATTTCCGGCTATTTCCTCCGCAAATAAATTTTTTTTCCACAGCACAAAACGACCTGCGTTTGTACGTTGACATAAATATAATTATGTTAACAATTTAGAACGGAGGGGTGTCCTATGGCGGTTAAACAAAAAGTGAACAGAAGGGGGGAGGCGATACTAAGCCTGATAAGAATTAAGGATAATCCACAGTTAAAGAGCGTTGGGGGGTATATCCTGAATTTTGTTTTGGGCTTTGCAATGTCCGGCTCGATAATTATGACAAGTCTTGCGCCTTTTGGTATTGGCATTGTTGGAAGGGCGAGAGCGGATTGGAAGGGCATCAGCTGCCTAATCGGTGCTTGTATAGGCTACATGTTATTGGGCGGCTTTGATTGGGGAATTAAATATGTTGCAACGATAACGCTTGTTTTCACAGTAGCCTTTGTCTTTAGAGACACAAGGGTAATTAAAAAAGCGTGGTTTATGCCGGCAGCTGTTTCGCTCATTACGGCGGCTACCTCGTTTTTAAACACCTATGAATTTCTGGACAGCTTCCCCAGCGCTGTCAGCATATTTTCGGAGGTCGTGCTGGCGGGCGCAAGCACTTATTTCTTTTCGATTGCTCTCGCACCACAGAAAACCGGCAGTGAGAAAACCGAGAAAAGACAGGCAATCAGCTTGCTTGTGCTGTTTTCGTGTTTGCTGATTTGTCTGACTTCAATCGATGTTATGGGCGTGATTTCTGTCGGAAGATTTTTTGCGTTGCTCATTGTCCTGACAGCGGCCTTCAAGGGTGGAATGCTTTCGGGCTGCGCGGCAGGAACAGCTTTGGGACTTGCCATGGACATGGCATCGGGAAACACTGTGTTTTTCTCAATGGCTTATGCCTTCGCGGGGCTGATAGGCGGCACATTTTCAAAGCATGGAAGGCTGCTTTTCCTGATAAGCTACATATTGGCAAATACCGTCGCTGTACTCTGGACCTGGGGAGGCGCACTGCATCTTGAGCTGATGTACGAGGTTTTTGCCGCAACAGTAATATTCGCCTTGTTGCCAGATGCTTTCCTTGAATATGTCGGCGGAATAGCCCAGCTTCCCGCACCCGGCACAGGAGAATCAGGACTGCGCCGCTATGCGGCAAGCAGAGCCGAAAGGATAAGCACAGCCTTTAGAGAGCTTTACGGAACCGTGTTCAAAAATCTTACAGGCACCGAAAACGACAATGATATTGCAACGGTCTTTGACAGAGCCGCCGGGACGGTTTGCGCTAACTGTAAAAGCAAGGAGGAATGTTGGAAGAAAGACTTTATGGATACCTTGTCCATCATGAATGACGCAACAGCTTCGATGATGAAAAGAGGAAAGCTTGTAAAGGAAGATTTGGCTGAGCGCTTCACGGAAAAATGCCCGTCGCACTATACATTTATTTCAGCGGTTAACTCGGAGCTTCGCGGGCTGATGTACAGGCGGCAGTTCCGCAGCAGACTAAACGAAAACCGGATTGCGGCCTATGGGCAGTATAAAGAGCTTGCCGATATCATCGAGGGCGTTGCAAAAGAGCTTAACTACGCAAAGGGTGCAGACCCACTTGCAGAGAGAAGAATGAAAAGATTCCTTCGAGCGATGGACATCGAGGCGGACGTTTCAGTTTTCCGCGACAATCGGGGAAGACTGAGGGCAATTATCGAAAGCGGTCATCTGGGTCCGCTGCTGCGACAGGGCAACTATCTTGAAATCCTGTCAGGAGTGTTGGGAGTGCGTCTTTGCAAGCCACCGACGGACGATGATATTACTGACAGAAGGCTTATCGTTGTTGAAGCCGAACCGCTTGTCGTGAGTGTTGGAATTGCGGGCATGAAGAAAAAAGGCGAGCCCGTAAGCGGAGATCGGGGAACGTATTTCAAAACGGATCAGGGTATTTTGTGCGTTATTCTGGCTGACGGAATGGGCAGCGGCGAGGAGGCTGCACGCGAGAGCATAAACGCCGTAAAAACCTTGGAGGCGTTTTTGCGCGCAGGAGTTGATCCTGCAGTGGCAATGAAAATATTAAATTCAGTGCTGCTCCTTAAAAACGGCGAGGAATGGGGATATTCCACGATTGACCTTATGTGTGTTGACCTTTTTACAGGCGAGACCTGCTTTTACAAATACGGCGCGGCACCATCCTTTGTAAAGAACGGCAAAGCGATTCGCCGTGTTCGCTGTGAAAGCTTGGCCGCCGGAATCTGTGCCGGAGACGGAAGCACGCCGGACATTATACGCATGAGGCTTAAGCCGGGAAACGTTGCGCTAATCGCAAGCGATGGCGTTCTGGTGGAAAACAGCGACGCATGGCTTCGCGAGATGCTGCTCAATAGCGACGGAGCGGACACAAAAGCTCTTGCAAAGGAAACGCTTCGGGCGGCTGTGCGGCAGTTTGGCTGTGAAGATGATATGACAGTTCTTGCAATCCGTGTTGACGAAAGGGTATAGCCAATGAACGCTGAAAGAAGCGACAGTAAAAAAAGAAGAATTTTTAATGCTGCGAGGCCCTCTAAGCGGAATAATCACATCCCATCGCGGTTAAACTGGGAACATATGGAGTCGCAAGGGGGATTTGATGTGGTAAAAGGTGTTTCGCACAGAGTTATCGTAGTAAAGTCGCCGAATAAGTATTTTGAGGAGGCAATATTTGTGATACGTGAGGACGTTCTGAGAAGCAGAGGCGCGAGCAGCGAATCGGTTTTAAAGGAAGCCCGGCGAGTTGCAAATTCATATGTAACGGGCAGAAACAAACCCCAAAAAGGAAAGCTTTTCACATCAAAGCTTCCCGCACCGCTATTTGTTGCGGCAGGGGCCGCCGCAACCGGAGTCGCATGGCTTGCCTTGCGGCTGTGCGGTGTATGAAAAAGCAAAAAAGTGGCAAGAGAGCTTAAGCAAAGTGCAGTAGTATTCGCCGGGCAGGGTATACAAGAAGTGTACCCTGCCCGGCACTGCTTTTTATGTCGGTTTATGCGAGCTAACATGGGGGAGGGAGGGTTGTAATTTTCCCTATCTATGATAAAATAAACTGTAATTAGAGACAAAATTGTAAACGCAAATATATTATAAGGATGAAAATATGGTAGGAATTATCGGCGCTATGAAGGTTGAAGTGGAAAACCTTAAGAGAATAATGTGTGATTATACTGTAGAAACAATCAGCGGTGTTGATTATTATAAAGGGATGCTTTGTGACACCGAGGTGGTAATAGCTCAATCCGGCGTGGGAAAGGTCAATGCGGCGATTTGTACGCAGACAATGGTATTAATATATTCACCCCAGCTAATAATCAACATCGGAGTTGCCGGCGGTCTGAATAATGAACTGAATATCGGTGATGTTGTGATAGCTACAGAAGTTGTACAGCACGATGTCGATACATCAGCCATTGGAGATCCGATTGGATTGATTTCAGGGATTAATATGATAAACATTCCTTGTTCCCCCAAAGCTGTTGCGGTATTAAAAAAAGTTACCGAAGAATTAAAGGATTTTAAATCTATAACCGGGATTGTCGCCTCCGGTGATCAGTTTTTAAACGACAGGGCGAAAACAAAGTGGATATCTGAAACATTCAATGCCGTTGCCTGCGAAATGGAGGGCGGCAGCATTGGACAGGTGTGCTATATCAACAATGTCGATTTTGGGATTATTAGAGCCGTTTCCGATAAGGGCGATGAGGATTCGGGCATAAGCTACAACGAGTTCGTTCAAATAGCTGCAAAGAACTCAATAGATATTATCGTTCGTTTTCTGCAGGAATATAATTATTAACGCGGCGAGAAGCGTGGAGGCTAATATGGAAAGTATAGAGAGCTTTAAAGTTGACCACAGAAAAATTGAGGTTGGCTTATATATCTCACGGAAGGATTACGACATTGTTACTTATGATTTGAGGTTTAAAAAACCAAATACCGATGATTTGCTTGATAACGCAACTATACATTCGATTGAGCATATGTTTGCAACGTTAGCCAGAAATTCGAATTTTAAGGACAGCATTATATATTTTGGACCAATGGGCTGTCAGACGGGTTTTTATCTTCTGGTTAAAAGCATGAGTGATATTGATGTGATTGGCTTAGTAAAAGAAACTTTAGTCAATATTGTTAATTATCACGGAGAGATGGTCGGCAAAAGTGAAATTGAATGCGGAAATTATAAAAACTTAGACTTAGCCTTAGCAAAAGCTGAGTGTGGACGATATTATGACGCAATCATAAATTGTGGAATCAGTGATTTAAAATATAGATAAGCACATATTGAATGTAATCAAAGGAAAGCGCTCTGAACGAAGCTTGTTCAGAGCGCTTTCCTTTGATTAATCTTTTAGGCTTAATTAAGGTTAACGCTTTTAAATAGTCCTAATAGAAGACTGTAAGGCTTCTACAAGGCAGAGTGAAAATAGACTCATTATTTTTGACAGTGAGGAAAAAAATGCAAAAAGGATTGACAAAAATTGCTTTGATTCCGGCATTCGAGCCGGAGAATGAGTTGATTAACCTGGTTATACAGCTTTATGATGCGCATTTTAAGGTAATCCTTGTGGATGATGGCAGCGGTGAAAATTATCGAAGAATTTTCTCGACGGCTAAACGCTTTGCTGATGTGCTCGTTCACGAAACGAACATGGGTAAGGGTAAAGCAATAAAAACGGGGCTTGCATATGTAAAACGGCATTATTCGGAAAATGCGGTGGTTGTTACTATGGATGCGGACGGACAGCACAGCGTTTCCGATGCCGCGAGGGTAGCAGAAGCGGCGGCCGAAGACACAAAAAGCCTTGTGTTGGGAGTTCGCTGCTTCGGTCGAGATGTTCCGAAACGAAGCCGATTTGGGAACACCGTCACACGCTTTGTTTTCCGAGCGGTAACCGGGCTGGGGGTCAGCGATACGCAGACAGGCCTTCGTGCTTTTGGGTCGGAACAAATACCCTTTATGTTGGGTGTTGACGGCGAGCGGTACGAATATGAAATGAATGTCCTTTTGAAATACGCTAAGGGGAAAATTCCAATCATAGAAGTGAAAATCGCAACTATTTATTTTGACAACAATGAGGGCTCGCATTTCGGAACATTTAAGGATTCCTTTAGAATCTACCGCTCCATTTTCAAGTTAGATAAATCTAAAAAATCTAGCGTTTGGACAAAGCTTTATTCAGCGGTGCTTACCCTGTTTACCGTTTTTGTCCTGCTCGATACCTTTGTAATTCCCAGAGCTTATGTGGTTGAGGCGGAAACCACGAAGTATGAAAGCGAAAACACAGCCTCGACTATTACTAGTACAGAAGCTGCTTTGGATAACAGCATGGCTTCAACGACTGACAGCTCAAGCGCCGGCGCTTCCGCTGTCGTTTCGGGAAACTCCTACAGTGACGGGAATATCACTATTACGATAACTGAATACCGCGAATACGACACCAGCATTTACGTTGCGGACGTGACGGTTGCGGACGCAGCATATCTTAAAACAGCTTTTGCACAGGCGACTTACGGTAAAAATATTACGGAAAAGACTTCCGCAATTGCCGCCGAAAGCAACGCGATTCTGGCGATAAACGGTGACTATTATGGAGCGCAGAACAGCGGATATGTAATCCGAAACGGAGTAATCTATAGGGATACGGGTTCCGATTCCTCTAAGGAGGATTTGGTTGTATATGCCGATGGGACATTTGAAATAATAAGCGAAGGCTCAGTTTCTGCCGAGGAGCTGCTTTCATACGGCGCCCAGCAGGTGCTCTCCTTCGGCCCCGGGTTAATCGAAGACGGGCAGATTTCCGTTACGGAAGACGAGGAGGTCGGAAAAGCGATGACCAGCAACCCTCGCACAGCAATCGGCCAGATTTCGGCTTTGCATTATCTTCTGGTCGTTTCCGACGGCCGTACCGACGAGAGTGAAGGACTGTCACTTAGTGAGCTTGCGGAGTTTATGAAGGGGCTGGGAGTTACTACGGCATATAACCTTGACGGCGGCGGCTCGTCGACAATGGTGTTTAATGGTACGGTTATAAATAAGCCTACTACAAACGGAAGTACTATCAAGGAAAGGAGCGTGAGCGATATTGTCTGCATCGCATATTAATCCGAAAAAGAAACAAATGCGCAGAACCTCCCTGATGTTTTTGAGTGTTTCGCTTTTCTGCGGACTTTTCTGCGCGGTTTACGAACACTTCAGCCACGGCGTGTATTCCGGATATATGGTATATCTTTTCATGTTTCCGCTTTTTGGAGGCGTTTTGCCTTACGCGGTTCTAGGGTTTGTGCAAAAAATCAAATGTCCTTCGCCGACCTCGGCAAAAATATTCAATTCCGGGGTGGCGGCGCTTACTGTCGGAAGCTGTGTTAAAGGCGTTCTGGATATCTACGGTACGAGCTCAAACTATTTGACGATTTATTGGGCGGCGGGTATTTCTCTTATGGCTTTGGGCTTGGTTATGTATCTTGTAAATCAATATTCTCTCAGGAACGCAAGGCAGATGCACAGTAAAGATTAATTTTCGTATGCCTTTTTTAATATAAAAAAGGGCGCGTTATATGCGTCCTTTTGGTTGATTATTAAGAATAATTGAGATTAATGTAAGCCAGATATCTTTTTGTCACAGTCCTTGCAGTAGCCGTACATCTCTACCTTGTGACCTAAAACGCGAAAGTCGTTTTCCGCAATTTGCGGCTCGAATTTTTCCATAGGGCAATTGACTAGCTCGATGACCTTGCGGCAGTTGACGCAAACGGCATAGTGCTTGTGCTTGTTGCAATTGAGCTCATAAAAGGCCATGCTGCTGTCCAAAACCGTAGTTTTGACAACTAAGCCCTCGCTTACAAAATAATCTAAAATCCTATAAACGGTAGATAGCCAGATGGACGAGTCCTCGTTTTGAACTTGGTTATAGATTTCGAGGGCGCTTATGGGTGAAGCTGCCCGTTCAAGGACTGAATACACACTTGTTCTTTGTTTCGTTTTTTTAATACCGGAGGGCCATGATGAAGGATTGGTATTCAACTTCGTTCACCTCTTAAATAGTAGGATGACTGAATTAGCTTGCTTTATTAGCAGCGCTAGCGCTGGAATACAGCTTTTTGCCGACCATGACTGCAACGAGCACGAAAACCGAAACAAGGGCCGTGAAGCCGCCGGGCGCTACATTTAGATAATACGAGATGAAAAGGCCTGACATAATGTCAATCATGCTGAAGACGATGGAAAAAATCAGCGTGGTTTTAAAACCGCGTTCAAGCTGGAGCGCCGTGGCAACAGGCAGCGCAATCATTGAACTTAGCACCAGCACACCTACGATTCTGATTGAAACGGAAATGGCGGAGGCAACCAAAATAAAGAAAACGTAGTTGATGAGTCCGACCTTTACACCGGCGACCCGGGCCGCCTCCTCGTCAAAGGCAATATAGACCATTTGATGATAAAGAAAAAGCAGCGTAAGCACAGAAATAACGCTCAAAATCAGCACCATCACCATATCTGTTTTTGTAACGGTGAGAATGCTGCCGAACATAAAGGAATCGGCGCTTGTGTGAAGTTTGCCTGAGCTGATGATTGTAATAGCTGTCCCAACGCTGAGCGCGAGGACGATTGATAGTATGAGGTCAGTGTATTTCTTGAAGTATTTTCGCAGAAATTCAATCAGCGCACCACATATGGAAGTGAAGATAAACGCACCGAGGACGGGATTTTGCTCATACATAAGCCCGATTGTGATACCTGCAAGGGAAGCGTGCGAGAGGGTATCGCCAATCATGGAGTAGCGCCGAAGCACAAGAAAAACTCCGATGCATGGGCACAAAACCGAAATAAAAAGCGAAACAAAAACAGCGTTCTGCATGAAGCCGTAGCTAAGCATGGAGGTCATCCTTTCTCAAGTATTCCTCGGAGTATTTTTGCGGTGTGCAAAAATGCCCCTGTCCGCCGTGGAGGTGATAGATAGTTGTGGAGTTCGAAATTGCTGCGTCCAGATTATGCTCGACGGATATTATCGTTATGCCCTGTTCGGAGTTGAGCCTTTTTAAAAACGAATATATTTCACGCTGGCTGTCAATATCCACCCCGGCAGAGGGCTCATCCAGAATGAGCAGGTCTGGATTACCCATTAACGCCCGGGCAATAAGCGCTTTTTGTGCCTGACCACCGGAAAGATTGCCCATGAGCGAGCGTGAAAAATCGGAGAGACCCACCTGTCGCAAGCTTTCGGCGACTACGTGCTTATCTTTGATTTTGAGAAGCTTTCTGTAGGAGTTGAGCATTTCATAGATTGTAATCGGAAAACCCGAATTGATTGAATCACTTTTTTGCGGCACATAACCGATTTTTTTGGCGGCAGTAACAATGCTCCCGTGTGTTGGCTTCAAGAAACCTAATATTAGCTTCATAAGCGTTGACTTTCCACAGCCGTTATCTCCGACTACCGAAACATATTCACCGTTATTAATTTCCAAATCGATTCCGTTAAGAATAAACGGAGTAGAGCCGTTATAGGAAAAAGTGAGGTTCTCGGCTTTAATCATGGGTAATCACCAATTTCTTATAGAGAATTTCGTCTGTGCTTGAGGCACAAGTCGTTTATATAGCTGTGCACTTAAGCACTAATGTTCATTATACGCAAATGCGAACTATTTGCAAGTAAAAATTCGGAGTGAGCGTGACTTCGTAACTGAAAACAAAAAGATACACCCCTAAGGGTGTATCTTTTTGTTCAAATTCAAATCCGAAACTATCTCTGCTTGGAGAAGCAGTCACTGCAATATACAGGACGATCGTCTCTGGGCTGGAAAGGAACTTTTGCCTCGCGTCCGCAGGAAGCGCATATAGCGGTGAACATTTCCTTCTTGCCGGCTCCGCCATTTTTTCTGGCGTCGCGGCAGGGCTTACATCTCTGGGGCTCGTTTGTGAAACCCTTTTCGTTGTAAAAGTCTTGTTCACTGGCGGTGAAAATGAATTCTGCGCCGCAGTCTTTGCAAATCAATGTTTTGTCCTGTGCCATTAAATGATATACCTCTTGTTTTTAATATATGCTGTTTGTACCAACATTATAAACATTATATAGGTATAGAGTTGGCTTGTCAATGACACAAGTGGGAAGAAGTATTAAATATTCAAAAATATTATTTACATAATTTGTGAATTTGCTGCATTAAGCCATGGCTTTCTTGTCTAATTTGAGTTAAGAGCGCATTTTTCTCTGTTGGGTGATAAAAATGTCGTCAAAATGGGGTTGAAGCTTAAATCACTTTTCTCACCTTGTACATTGAGTCGAGTACAAGCCAGTTAGGGGCGTAGAAGGTGTTTGTTGTCCAGTAGCTGATGCCGCCCAGATCGTAAATATCCACCAGCTGCAATCTCGCCTCGATGCTTCTGGCGTCGTCAAACCAGACTTCATGCCGTCTCCCGTTGTTGTCATAGTAATTAAAATAAGGCGCTTGGGATATATTATTATAGCGAATGTTTGCCCCGACTTGTGCTGCCAGCAAAACGGCGCCGTCGTTGGTAAGGATTCTGGCAGCGGAGCCTCGTACAAAAGGAAGAGTCCAGTCGTAGCCATAATTTGGCATACCCATAAGGATTTTTTCGCTGGGAATGACGCTGGTGGCGTAGTTGAGCACCTTGCGTATCTGGTCGACTGGGGCAACTGCCATTGCGGGGCCGCGTAGATAACCCCATTCGTATGTCATTAGAATCACATGGTCTGCGAGCGCGCCGATGGCCGCATAATCGTGAGCTTCGTATAGCAAGCCCTTTTGGTCACCGCTGTTTTTTGGAGCCAGCGCTACTGAAACCGTATAGCCCAAGGGGCGTAGTCTGTTCACTACATTGTTTATGAAATTGACGTAGTTTTGTCTGTCTTCTGGGAAAATATACTCGAAATCAATATCTAAGCCATAATAATTATTTCCATTTAGAACGCCCAGCACATTTTCAATCAGCGTGTTCTGCGCCTGCTTGTCGGTTAGGACTGCATGTGCAATCTCACTGCTGAAACCGGCGCCCTCCTCAATATTCGTGATGACCATTATTGGGGCTACACCGCCTTGACGTGAGGTTTGGATTAAAGCGGCATCGTCAATACCCTTCATGCTGCCGTCGGGTCTGGCCTGATAGCTGAATATGCTTAAGTAGGTCAGATATGGCAGAGTGCTTTGCACAACTTCGGAGGAAACACTTGGAAATACATAACCATTTACATATATAGTCTTTCCTTGCTGCGGGGAAAGCGGGATAACAATGCTTTGACCGACATGGAGAAAGCTTGGGTTTGCAAGCTCGGGATTGGCTTCAACGAGTGAATTCAGGGGTAGTCCAAAGTCCTGAGCGATGGAATACATCGATTCACCTCGCTGAACCGTATAACTAAAAAAATCACCGGGGATTACAATCGCCTGACCTATGACAAGATTGTTGGGATTTTTCAACCTGTTTTCATTTATTATAAGGTCAACAGGGACTGAGTATCTCTGAGATATTTTATATATACTGTCGCCCGGTTTTACTACGTAAATAATCAATTAATATCACACTCCTATTTTGAATAGCTATGCTTGCATGATATATTTTATGCTCACGCGAATTTATCTGACATCATCTTTCAATGCGAGCGCGCTATACGGACTTTTCTCAACAATTATTAAAAAGAAATTTAGAAAGCAGTTTACTTTTTACGTAATAGAACTTATAATATGAGGCAACAATCGTATATTCGTTATTGATTTATATAAGCTCATAATATGGTTGAGCGTTTCTACCAACTACCGTAAATAGTTGATTATAAATCTTCATTTTTCATGTGAAGATTTATAATCAACTATTTACGGTTTTTTATCAATTTGCAGCAAGATAAGTCCATATCCTTAAGTCGAAAAGCATAACTATAAATTACTCAAGTCAGTGTTTAAAAAAAGGGGTAACACGATGCAGGAATTTAACTCGAAATTAGAAGAGAAGCGCAGAATCATTTCAATTGCAGCAGGCAATGAGCCGGCTGAGCTGGTGTTAAAAAACGCCACATATGTCAATGTGTTTTCAAATGAACTCTGCACTGACGACATTGCTGTTTTTAACGGCGTTATTGCAGGAGTGGGTAAATACACGGGTGAAACTGAAATCGACATGACCGGAAAAATTGTTTGTCCCGGGTTTATCGACGCGCATATTCACATAGAAAGCTCTCTTGTTTCACCTAAGGAGTTTGTCAATGCCACCTTGCCACACGGTACAACGACGGTAATAACCGACCCTCATGAAATAGCAAACGTTATGGGCGAAGATGGCATCGAATACATGATGCAGGCAACCGAAAAACTGCCGATGGATGTTTTGTTCATGCTGCCGTCATGCGTTCCTGCAACGAAGCTTGACGAATCAGGAGCAATTCTTGACTATAGCGCGCTTGATTCGTTTTATAACAGTCCGCGTGTGCTTGGACTGGCAGAAATGATGGATTACGAGGGCGTTATCGCTCGTGATGAGAATGTGCTGAAGAAGCTTACTGCTACGCAAATACACAAAATGAAAATTGACGGGCACGCACCGGGCCTTGTTGGAAACGATTTAAATGCTTACATCGCCGCAGGAGTCGGCTCCGACCATGAATGCTCCGCAATTTTTGAGGCAATGGAAAAGCTAAGGCGAGGCCAGTATATCATGATCCGAGAGGGCACAGCTGCTCATAATCTTGAGGCGCTCGCACCAATTTTGATGGAAAAATGCGCGGACCGCTGTGTGTTCTGCACAGATGATAAGCATCCCAATGACCTTTTGGAGAAGGGCCACATGGATTACATTATTAAAAAAGCAGTTTCTCTGGGCGCAGACCCTATTGCCGCGGTTAAGGCGGCAAGTTTCAACACTGCGCAATATTTTAATTTGAGTGACCGAGGCGCGATTGCGCCGAGCTATAAGGCTGACTTGGTTGTACTGGACAGCTTTGGAAGCTTTAAGGTTGAGCGGGTGTATAAGAGTGGAAAGCTGATGTTTGATGGTGAAATGAAGGCCTTTACAAGTCCGGAAATCGAGCGGCGCTTACTTGACCGAGCTCACAATTCTTTTAAAATATCGCGGCTTTCTCCAAACGATTTTGCCGCGAATAAGCCGCTTGGGGTGATAGGCTTGGTTGCGGGAGAAATCGTTTCTACCGACTGCGGCCTAGCCGAAGGGATAGATTTAGAAAAGGATGTTTTGAAAATTGCCCTTGTTGAGAGACATAAAAATACACACCATATTGGGGTTGGGTATATCCATGGCTACGGCCTTAAGCAGGGCGCAGTGGCAACAAGCATCTCACACGATTCCCACAACATAATTGCTGTCGGCGTGAGTGATGAAGAAATTTGTTCTGCTGTTAATGAGGTGGTTGAATGTAACGGAGGGATCGTCGTTATGAGAAGCGGTGCAGCTCTTGGCAAGCTAAGGCTTTGTGTTGCCGGACTTATGAGCGACGATACACTAGAAAATGTCAACCGAGAACTGGAGAATGCCAAAAACCGTGCCTTCGAGCTGGGCGTTTCGAGTCAGATTGATCCGTTTATGACCTTGAGCTTCATGAGTCTGCCTGTTATTCCAACGCTCAGGATAACTACCCACGGAATATTTAATGTTACGAAGTGGGATTACGTATAAAGAAAGCTTCGTGGTTGCAGAGGCAAAGAGCTTAACATGCCTAATATTGTGCGGAATGTATAATTAATGCTGTAAATTAGGTATATATTGTTCATAACGGCTATTGAGTTATGAACAGTTTATGTAATAATATAGACAGATAAAATAACAGTGTATATAAGTCCGAATTTAATATAGGCAAAGAAGCCTTTGATAGACCGAAACATCGGTCATATCAAGGGCTTCTTTGCCTTTAATGGGGGAAGTGCAATGGAAAACGCGACTTTAGCGAGCACTGCGTCGGAACTGACTGAAATCCGAAATGTCCTTGAGCCAGAAAGTCTTGTCGCATATTTTCAGCAAATTGTTTCGGTGAGCAGAAAAATGGTTATCGGAGTAGAAGGACTGATTCGGGGAATTGACGCGCAAAGTGGGGAGATAATTTCGGCAAGAGAGTTGTTTGGCGAAGACGAGCGGGGAATTTCGCTGGAGCTTGACAGGAAATGCAGAACCGAAATCCTTTATGCGTTTAGCAAAATATATCCGTTTGACAAAGAAAAACTTCTGTTTTTAAATATCGACGCGGCTATTTTGGAGCATTCAATCGGTTCGGGCTATTTGATGGAGCAGGTTAATCAATACGGCATTA
>JAGPMA010000055.1 GCA_018053145.1 Oscillospiraceae bacterium
TCTGTTCATTTACTAGATGGTAAAAAGATTTGCTCTGCAACATGTTTTAGTAAAAATGGCCTTAAAGATGTTGAAAAAGCTCTAGCTGATAAAAGCATAAATAAATTTGATTTCTTCAAAATGAAATATGGCAGATATAGAAAACCAATGATTGATGAAGTTTTATATCATAAATATTCGACTAATCATTTACTTCCAATAACAGCTATTACTTTATTTATAATACCAGTAATTATGTATGTAATGTGGTTTATTAAATTTAGTTAAGCTATACCCCCTCTGCCCTATCAGCAGAGGGGGTATTAGTTTAAATCGAGAGGTTTACATAACACATTACAGACACATAAAATTTTGTTTAATTAGTGGGATATGTAAACCATAAGAACGCAGCAAAACCAAGCTTTTTCAATGATACCATTATTGCAACCAAATTACATATATTGCTCTGGCTCTATTGAAATGATTGTGATATTATGATCATAATGATTTCAGACTTGCTGGGTTAACAGAAATCAATAAATAGATTTCGTTAATTAGAAACAAATATGTTAATAATTCTTGACAGAGGTGTTTGACATCTTATAAAACAGCAGGATTTGAATACAGACAGTCAATATGATATACTCATAATAAAAAAATTATTTAGGTGAATTTTATGAAAAAGAAATCTCCAGTTTTGCTCTGTACGACTTTATTTCTGTTAGGCGTGGTATTAGGATTCTTATTTGCGCCTATAAAAAACGGAGTTTCAATCGGCAATAATTCCGGAAACAATTCAGCAAATGTTTATGATGATAAGAAGGACAAACTAAAGATTTAGAGTCCCCCTACCCTATTGGCTAAAAAGTTCTTCTCGCAGCAATACAGTTTGCAAAATATTTATTCCACTTGGAGCTAAAATACTAAATATTCATAAAAGAGCAAGGTTAATATCAAAAAAATAATGGCGCAAGGAATCAAACCTTGCGCCATTATTTTATTCGCTTAATTATTATTTTCAGCCCTGTTTCAGTGCAGCCTGGGCTGCTGCCAAACGTGCTATGGGGACGCGGTAGGGAGAGCAGGAAACATAGTTCAGTCCTATCTTGTGGCAAAATTCAACAGATGAAGGATCGCCGCCGTGTTCGCCGCAGATGCCGATTTTAAGGTCGGGACGTGTTGTACGGCCGAGCTTTACAGCCATTTCAACAAGCTTGCCGACACCGGTCTGGTCGAGGCGTGCAAACGGGTCGGACTCAAGGATTTTCTTCTGATAATATGCGTCGAGGAACTTTCCGGCATCGTCACGTGAAAAGCCGTAGGTCATCTGGGTGAGGTCGTTCGTTCCGAAAGAGAAGAATTCAGCTTCCTTCGCAACATCATCTGCTGTGACGCATGCACGGGGAATTTCAATCATTGTGCCGACCTTGTAGTGCAAATCGGAGCCTGTTTCCTTAATGAGTGCGTCGGCAGTGTCAACAACAGTCTTCTTGACGTACTGCAGTTCCTTTACTTCACCAACCAGCGGAATCATAATTTCAGGTACGAGATCCCAGTCAGGATGTCTCTTTTTGACATTAATTGCGGCTTTAATAACTGCTTTTGTCTGCATAACAGCGATTTCGGGATAGGTTACGCACAGACGGCAGCCACGATGACCCATCATGGGGTTAAATTCGTGCAGCGAAGCAATGATTGCCTTGATATCAGCAACAGTCTTGCCGAGATCTTTAGCGACAAGAGCAATGTCTTCCTCATCTGTGGGAAGGAACTCATGGAGAGGAGGATCGAGATAGCGAATAGTAACAGGCATACCTTCCATTGCCTCGTAAATGCCCTCAAAGTCGGACTGCTGCATTGGTTCAAGCCTCAAGAGAGCCTTTTCGCGCTGCTCAACGGTGTCTGCGCAAATCATTTCGCGAATTGCAGGAATACGATCTGCTTCAAAGAACATATGCTCGGTGCGGGTAAGGCCGATACCCTCTGCACCGAATTTTCTTGCCTGCTTAGCATCCTTAGGTGTGTCAGCGTTTGTGCGAACCTTAAGTGTTCTGTATTTATCGGCCCAAGCCATTAAACGGCCAAACTCGCCACCGATGACGGCATCCATTGTCTTGATAGCAGCTCCGTAGATGTTACCGGTGGAACCGTCAAGGCTGAGCCAGTCGCCCTCGTGATATGTTTTTCCGCCAAGCTCAAAGCGCTTGTTTTCCTCGTCCATCTTGATTGCGCCGCAACCTGCTACACAGCAGGCACCCATTCCGCGAGCTACAACAGCTGCGTGCGAGGTCATGCCGCCTCTGACGGTCAAAATACCCTGAGCGGCAGCCATACCCTCTATATCCTCGGGAGAGGTTTCAAGGCGCACAAGAACGACTTTTTCGCCCTTTTCAGCCCATTCCTTAGCGACTTCGGCAGAGAATACTGCTTTTCCGCAAGCTGCACCAGGTGATGCGGCGAGTCCGGTACCGATGACAGCAGCGCTTTTTAGCGCAGAGGTCTCAAACTGGGGGTGTAAAAGGGTGTCGAGATTTCTGGGGTCAATCATCAGGACTGCCTCTTTTTCGCTGATTACGCCCTCGTCTACCAGGTCACAAGCGATTTTTAGAGCCGCAGCAGCAGTACGCTTGCCGTTTCTGGTCTGAAGCATGAAGAGCTTTTTGTCTTCTATGGTGAACTCCATGTCCTGCATATCGCGGTAATGGCTTTCGAGCGTTGCGCAGATTTTTACAAAAGCATCATAAGCCTCGGGCATTACGTCCTTGAGCTGGTCGATGGTTTGAGGTGTGCGGATTCCTGCGACAACGTCCTCACCCTGTGCGTTCATAAGGAACTCACCGAACAGCTTTTTTTCGCCGGTAGCGGGGTTGCGCGTAAAGGCAACGCCTGTGCCGGAGGTGTCACCAAGGTTTCCGAACACCATTTCCTGAACGCTGACAGCGGTGCCCCAAGAGCCGGGAATATCATTCATGCGGCGATAAACGATAGCACGGTTGTTGTTCCATGAACGGAAAACTGCCTTGATTGCGCCCATCATCTGCTCTTTTGGATTAGATGGGAATTCAAGCCCGATTTTCTCCTTGTACTCAGCCTTGAACTGCTCGGCAAGAGTCTTGAGGTCGTCTGCGGTGAGCTCTGTGTCCTGCTTAACGCCGCGCTCTTCCTTCATCTTGTCGATAAGCTCTTCAAAATATTTCTTTCCGACCTCCATGACGACATCGGAGTACATCTGAATAAAGCGTCTGTAGCAGTCATAGGCCCAACGAGGATTGCCGGATTTTTGGGCGATAACTTCGACAACTTCTTCGTTGAGACCGAGGTTCAATATTGTGTCCATCATTCCGGGCATGGAGGCGCGAGCGCCCGAACGAACGGAAACGAGAAGCGGATTTTCTTTGTCACCGAACTTCTTGCCGGTCTGCTGCTCCAGAGTGGCTACATAAGCCATGATTTCGTCCTGAATTTCTAGGGAAATGGTCTCGCCGTCATCGTAATACTTCGTGCAGGCCTCAGTGGTCACTGTAAAGCCCTTCGGAACAGGCATGCCGAGATTTGACATTTCAGCCAGATTGGCGCCTTTTCCGCCGAGAAGCTCTTTCATTTTGCCGTTGCCTTCTGAAAAGAGATATACATACTTTTTACCCATACTATTACTCCTTTGCACTATGCATTTTATTGCATGTTCATTTATAAAACAGCGTTGCTGCTATTTTCCAACACAAAACCTTTCAAAAATGCGCTTTGTTACATCGTCTCGAACCGTTTTTCCGGTAAGCTCGCCAAGCGCTGAAAGGGCGTTTTCCGCTTCGGTCAATACAATGTCCGGAGTTGCACCGGTTTTCATTGCGAAAAGCGCTTCGCCAATCGATATTAGTGCCCTGCCTACTGCGTCTGCATGACGTGAATTTGTAAGAATTTCGCCAGCGGGGGCAGAGGGAACAGGAAAAAGCGATGACACTACTTCGCCAAGTGTATCAAGGCCTGTTCTGTCCAATGCCGAAACGGGACAAACGATTTCAAAATTGTCGCGGATTGATGAAATATCAATATTTTGCGGCAGGTCGCATTTGTTTACAACAGCAATCGAATACTTCGCAGTATTAGCGGTTTTGATTGCATCATAATCCTCGTTCGTCAGCTCCTCTGAGCCATCAAAAACCGCTAGCACAAGCTCTGAGGAAAAAGCCGCACTCTTTGCCCTGTCAACTCCGATTTGCTCAATTGGGTCGATCGTGCCGCGTAAGCCTGCCGTGTCAGAGAGCCTAAGCTTAAGTCCTCCGAGAGAGACACATTCCTCGATGGTGTCGCGTGTTGTGCCGGGAATCGCCGTGACAATCGCCCGATCGTAACCGACAAGGGCATTTAACAGCGAGGACTTCCCCGCATTCGGTCTTCCGACAATCGCGGCTTTTATACCGCTTTTCATCACTTTTCCGCGTTCAAAGGTGTCAAGAAGCGATTTTAGCTCTCCCCTCGCCTGCTCCAATACGTCCGTATAGGATTCCATGCGAAATTCGTCGATTTCTTCGTCGGGATAATCGAGAACTGCATGATAATGAGATATTATGTTAACCAGCTCGCCATAAATAGCGTCAGTGCGATGCAATATTGCGCCACCAAGCTGACCTGCGGCATTTTTTGCGGCCTCGCCTGTGTCGGAATCGATAAGGTCAATAACGGCTTCTGCCTGCGTTAAATCCATGCGTCCGTTGAGAAACGCCCGTCTAGTAAACTCCCCTGCCATAGCCTGACGCGCTCCGTGCGCAAACAAGAGCTCAAGCGCTAAGCGTAAAACTGTCGGTGAGCCGTGGCAATGGAATTCTGCGGTGTTTTCTCCTGTATAGCTGTTCGGCGCTCGGCTGATTGTGCATAGACAATGGTCAAGCGTTTCGCCTTTTTCATTCTTCAAAATACCAAGTACCAGCGTTCGGTCAGGATAATCGGAAAGCTTTTTACCCGAGGATGGCCGAAAAACTGCACTTGCTATCTTTATTGCATTAGTACCGGATAGTCTAATGATTCCGATTGCGGAGATTACATTTCCGGTGGCTATCGCAGCTATCGTATCTATTGTTTCAAACATCAGTACCACCTCTAATTTGGAAAAGCGGCTTTCCCGCCAGAATCATATAGTTAACAGGTCGGCCGCATTTATTAAGACAAAGTAATCGTTTTACGCGCATCCTTTTCAAACATACGAGTTAGGATTGCTGCTACCTCACTTCTTTTGATATAGCTGTTTGGACTGAAAGTGCCTTTTAAATCCGAGCCGGTCAAAATGCCTGCACGATAAAACGCATAAATTTGCTTTGAGTTATTATCTGTGAGTTTAACGTCCGGGATTTTGTTATCAGAAACTGTGTTAATTTGAGTGTACTCACTGTCAGGTAATGCAGCATAGAATAACGCAACATATTCGCCTCTAGTGATGTTGGCGTCGTAGTTGTTGTAAGTTTTAGTAACGATTCCGTTAGCCATTGCATAATCGAGGTAGTTTTTGTACCAAGTTGTAGAATCATTTGTAAGAGTTACGCTGCCGTTACGGTAAAGCTGATGCATACAAGCCGCAAGCTTAATTGCTTCGGAAATTGCAAGGTTTTCTTCGGGAGCGTAAAGGGTTGTGCTTCGTCCGTTAACTAAGCCTTTTTGAACAGCATAACAAACATCGCTGAAATACCATTGACTATCCGGAACATCAGTGAAAGCCGGAGCTGCGCTCGAGTTAACTGTTGCATTGCCAAAAAGCACAAATTTTGAGCCAGTAACTACCGAAGTGGTCACATCTGTGTTTTCCGCGGCAACATATCGATGGCTCACAGTTAAAGCCTGTCCCAAAGAAAGCTCGGAGCCGGCAGTTAGATCAATAAGGTCACCGGAACAGGATGAAAGCTTTACAGAGCCGAAGACAAGCACGAATCCCGCGCCGGACGTCAGCGATACTGTGCCTCCCGGCATTGCTAATACAGTATTAACTCCGCCTGCCCGAGTAAGCTTATACTTGAGCACGGTCATTGCATCCGTAAGCGTATTCAGCGGTTCTGACAGTACAAGCCCGGGGTATGTGTTATCGATATAGCTTTTTGATATGAGTGGGTCGTCAGCGCTTCCGGCAGTTCCTGCCGCACAAGCGTTTTCCACTGTGCCAAATAATATAACAAATGACAAGAAAATAGTTGCTAAGCGCTTTTTTGCCACAATGTCCTCCAAGAGTATTTGCTCTATTTCATTTTTCCATGTTTCCCATTTCGGATAAGAAATATCCTAGTGTATGCAGACTGTCGGAAAAATGGATGTTTTCAACTCGAACATCAGGTCTGCCAAGCTCAAGCTCAATATTTGTAAAATTCCAGATGCCTTTAACGCCGCAATCAGCAACTGTTTCAGCCATGCTTTTGGCTATTGTACGCGGAACGGTAAGGATAACTATGTCGGTCGGGTTTCTCTTGAGCCAATCAGCAAGAAGGGCACTGTCGTAAACCGGAGTGTTAGAAATCACCTTGCCCGCAATATCCGGACTGGAATCGAAAGCGGCTACAAGCTTGAATCCCTGCTCCTCGAAGCCAAAATTGGCAATAAGTGCGTGTCCTAAGTTACCGACTCCGACTATTGCAACCGTAAATCCCTTGTGCATACCAAGAATTCTTGAGACCTGTTCTCTTAATTCAGTGACGCGATAACCGTATCCCTGCTGTCCGAATTCGCCGAAGCAGCTAAAATCTTGCCTGATTTGAGATGGAGTAAGTCCCATCTGCTTTCCAAGCTCACCGGAGGATATACGGTCAACTCCGTGAATTGACAAGTCGTCAAGCTTGCGGAGATACATTGGCATCCGTCTAATTACGTTATTGGAAATACGTTCTTTTTTCACAAACTTCCTCCAAGATTAAGTAAATTAAAGTATTTTGGGTGTATTATATAGTAAAACCAGTTATAATCAAAGCAAAATATTTAGTTCTTGTCTATTGCACAAAAAATAAAACAAGTTAAATCACTATGTTTCTTAACATTATAGCATCATTTTACAGAACATTCAAGACAAACACCATAGAATTACTTAAAAGTTGTATGGTTGTCCGAATGTGTAAAACCGTGTGTTGGGCTTATATTGACAATTATTTCATAGAGTATATAATAATTTATAATCAAGGTATTGAAAGGATATGTCATAATTTATGAGCGAAAACACAAGTTGCGGTACGCAAGGGCAGGAAATGCCTAAAATAACAATAAAAAGAGCAAAAGATTATCAGCCGACTGATCCCCCTCATGAGTTGACGAGAATCAAGAAGGTAATTGGCGTTGTTAGCGGCAAAGGCGGTGTTGGAAAGTCACTTGTAACCTCGCTGCTTGCAGTATATATGAACAGCATGGGATATAAATCGGCTATCATGGATGCCGATATTACAGGTCCCTCAATTCCCCGCGCTTTCGGTGTTTCCGGTCAGCCCGACGCGGACGAAATCGGAATGTATCCGCTTAAGAGCAGAACCGGAATTGACCTGATGTCAATCAATTTCCTGCTTCCCAACGAGACGGATCCCGTTATTTGGCGCGGTCCCGTAATCGGTGGAGCGGTAAAGCAGTTTTGGACCGATGTAATCTGGCAGGACGAGGAGTTTTTGTTTATCGACATGCCCCCCGGCACGGGCGATGTTGCTTTGACAGTATTTCAATCGATTCCCGTAAATGGAATTATTGTTGTTACTTCACCGCAGGAGCTTGTAGGCATGATAGTCGAAAAAGCGGTAAAAATGGCCGAAAAAATGAATATACCCGTTTTGGGTCTGGTTGAAAACATGAGCTACTCGGTCTGCCCTCATTGTGGCGAGAAGTATTCAATTTTCGGTGAAAGCCATATTGATGAGATTGCCGTAAAATACGGTGTCAAAACTGTATGCAAGCTGCCCTTCGACCCCGAGCTTGCAGCATTGGTCGACAAGGGCGAAATTGAATCCTATAAAAAAGACAGCCTTCACGCCTTGGTCAAGATGCTAATGTTTATGTGAGTCGAATATATATTGAAACAACAAAGAGTCAGGTTCCTCAAAATTAGGAACCTGACTCTTTTGAAAATTGAATCAAACTAAGTTATCAAATTGCTGAAAATCAAAATTCGAGGCGCTCCACATAACTAGGAGCATCCCTTTTTTTACAGAAACGACGGAAGGAACGCCGATAAACTCGTTACTGACGCCAAGCGGATAATCGCAGGTCAGGGTGTGGTTTGTAAGCGGATACTTAAGTGCAGTAAGGTCAACGCCCTCCGCTTTATCTCCAACACAGAAGACGGAAATTATGCCCTTCATGTCACTGTTAAAAGTCAGTCTCTCGTTTTTTATAACCGTGCAAATGCTTTCCCTCCCGACAAGAAAACCACGTGCACCATGGTTTGCGATAAAGGCAAGTGTTTGCAGGTTTGCAAATTCATGGTCAGGTCGTCCGCCCATGCCGCCATATATAATTATTGTTTGAGCGTTTCGCGCCAACGCTTCACGAGCAGCGAGCAGCATGTCTGTGTCGTCCTTTTCCGGCGAGTGAAAAACAACGTTTCCGATACTCGGCGCTTTACCCAGCGAGTCAAAATCGCCTACAATAAGGTCGGGCTTTATCCCTGCTCGTTCCAAAGGAATAAGTCCGGCATCCGCCGCTATAACAAACGCTCCTTCGTGAATGTTAAGATCAGTGCCCTCCATATCTCCGGCCCCGACTATATAAACAATTTTGCTCATTTTAATAACAATTCCTCAGTCTGACGAAGTTGTTCCGGTGTGTTGACTCCTATTATCTCATAGCCCAAGTTGCGGTAACAAATGCCTATTTTGTGCCCCTGCTTTTTTAGCAGTAAAGGAGCGTCTGTTAAATAATACTCTCCCTGAGAGTTATCACTTTTTAGTTCTGACAAGACAGAACGCAATTTAGACGCCTCAAAAACATATACACCGCTATTGAGCTCTTTGATGTTCTTTTGTTCATCTGTTGCATCCTTGTCCTCGACCATTCCGCAGAATTCGCCATTATCATCGCGCAAAATTCTGCCATATGGTAAATTGAGGTCGGAGGTACCGCTGAGAATTGTACAGATGTTGTTTGAAATGTTGTGCGCTTCAATGAGTGCAAGATAAGTATCGCGCTTAATAAGCGGCATATCTCCACAACAAACAAGCAAAGAGCCGTTATAATCCTCAAGTCTTGAAAATGCGGCCATAACAGCGTGACCTGTTCCAAGCTGCTCCTCTTGCTCGGCAAAGATATATTCGGGAAAGGCATCAATAACGCTGTTCTTTTGGTAGCCTACAACAATAACGCAGTCGTGCGGTGATAAAAATTTAAGCGCGTTAAGCACGTGTGCAAGTAAGGGCTTCCCGGCGGCAAGACGCATGACCTTTGGCAGGGTGTTACCCTCGGTTTGTAGTCTTGTTCCCTTCCCTGCAGCAAGGATAACCGCTTTCATGTTCTTTTCGTTCATAAGAGACCTCCCGTATTCGCTTTACAACGAATGTTTATTTTCCACAATAACGCTGCTTTACGCAACAATAATTATTGACAGAATAATCAAACTGAAACTTCAAGCAAAGGAAGCAGCCTTATCTTGTTCGAATTTACAAAGCTTAAAACAGATGGAAGATAATTCTCAGTGTCTTCTGTAAGTGTTATGAAAAGTGAAGAATACCCCTTAATATCATCAAGCTTGGAGTTTATCACGGTTGAGTATTTTGTTCCGACAGGAATTTCGTTTACCGGCCTAAAATATGCAAAGCCATTAGATTCGGCATATTCCACGATGCTTTGTGATATTGCAGTGGGCGAAGTGATAAGAGTTGGTCTAAACTGCGCTGCTTCGAAAATTATTTCGGCTGCAGTTTCACATTCTCTTTCGGGGTCTGTTTTGCAGTAAATTCCAAGGCTATGACCGGAACCGTAAATTCGCCTGACAATATCCGGCGAAGCCGCGGCTTCTTCAGCGGTGATGAAAAAACATGCTTTTAGGGCATAGTCATCAAAGCTATCAAGTATTTTCTCACTTGGAAGCCCTATAAAACAAAGCGAAACACTTGCGTTATCGTTCTGTGTGTTGGTTGACGGTGTCGGTGAGGGCGTTGGCGAAGCAGGGTCGCTTTTGCCAAAATAATCGTTATACCTTGTTCGCATCGTGAAGGTGGCTGCATCAAAAAACAGCGAATCAGTTAGAACTTCACTGCCGTTTTTAATTCTCAACACATCGCCGTAACCAGTACCGCTAATATATTGATAGCTGAGCCCAAAGTATTTGCACATCCAAGGCACTGGCAGATATACTTGACCGTACTTGAAAACAGCGGATGCAGAATATGTTGTACCAAAGCTGTCTTTGGTGTTGCCGGTTGTAAGTTCAAAGAAAATCTGTTTTGTTCCAGTATAAAGCAAAGCTGTTGAGCTGGAGTCAAAATAGTCGTAATAGATGCCAAAGGTTGAAAAAGCCTTTGCCGGTACATAAGGAACACCGTTAACAAAGGCTGTCATATTGTCAAGTTCCAGCAGGTTGTCGTTTGTGGCTGTAAAGCAAAGTCCAGAGCTGTCAGCGGAAGCCGTCACAACAAACGGAACCGATAATATTAAGACCATGACTAAAACTATTGCTATTATTCTACGCTGCATGATTCCTCCCTATTATTACAGGCCAAGCTGAGGCTTTAATTGATATTAAACAATGAAATCATTTTATCACAACTAAGTTAGACAGGCAAGTAAACGAATATAGAAACAAGAAATATTGCGGTTAATTTAAGGGAATTTGGTGTTGACAAAGTGGAATTTACATTGTACAATAATCAAGCGCTTGTGGCCCAGTAGTTCAGTTGGTTAGAACGCCAGCCTGTCACGCTGGAGGTCGACGGTTCGAGCCCGTTCTGGGTCGCCATAAACGCTGTTATAGCTCAGTTGGTAGAGCACATCCTTGGTAAGGATGAGGTCTCCAGTTCGAATCTGGATAACAGCTCCATAAAAACCCTGTATTCTCAACGGATACAGGGTTTTTCTTTATTTTATTGCATTTTCGAATTTGAAATTAGACCCAATATTAGACCCTTGCATCGAATGCAAATCAAAACATTACCGTCTGACTCTTTTGTGATTAGTAAAAAAACAAAGAGCCATCTTGACAAAAAATGGCTCAATCTTTATCCGAATATTCATTCAATATAATTGCATCTTTACTATTACTCTTTACGAGATGCAAGCGCTTCTAACCCCTCTATCGAGAAGTCATTATCATTATATGCTGTTATAGCTCGATAGCTCTGGCTGTGCCTAGCTCAGTTGAAAAGCCGTGAATAGCCAAGTATAATGCCAAGAGTAGCCAACCGGGCACAGTAATGAGGCGAAAAATAAAAGCACCACATTACGCTA
>JAGPMA010000056.1 GCA_018053145.1 Oscillospiraceae bacterium
AGCGTTGACGCACGTGCGGACATATATTCCCTCGGTGTCGTTATGTATGAAATGCTTACCGGCAGGCTCCCTTATGAGGGAGATACGGTTGAAGCTATTGCCATTCAGCATATCAGCCAGATGCTTACACTTCCGGGAGATATCAAGACTGATATCCCTGTCCAGCTTGAGGATATAACCCTTAAAGCAATTTCCACTGATATTAACGCGCGTTATCAGTCCGACGATGAGCTATTGAGTGACCTTGAGGCGTTTCGCAAAACTCAGGCACTTATTAACTCCGATTCTGTCATGGCAGAAGATCCTGATTATTCATCAGTAGATAACACATCGTTATTTATTAAGCTTTTTGGGCATAGGGATGACTCATCTAAAGAGAGCTATTCAAAAAGGAAAGCTCGTTCCCGAATGGTAAGCACTTTTTCGGGTTTTGCGCTTATTACGATATTTCTTATCGCTGTGGTTACTTTTTTGTGGAGATTTTGGCTTGAGGATATTTTTATTGATCCTGAGAGAATAGATATTCCGAGCTTTGTCGGCACAGACAGCGAAGACACTATAAACAGCAAAGCTTATGAAGACACTTTTAATTTCCATGTCGTATACGCGATTGACCCCAATACACCCGAGGGTCAGGTAATAAGTCAGGAGCCGGAGGCAGGACGCAGCATTGCTGTCGGTGAAGAGGGCGTTGACATCGAACTTACAGTCAGCACCGGAATTATGATGACCACAATGCCAGATATGGCAAATCATGAATACCGTGAAGCAACTCTGGCGCTCGAAAAGCTTGGGTTTGTCGTTGAAACGGAGACAGTTGCTTCGGATACCATTACCGAGGGCTATGTTGTAAAAACAAATCCAAACGCTAATGAACAGGTGGCTCAGGGGTCAACCGTCTATATTTCAATCAGCGGAGGACCCGAGCTAAAGCAGGTTACAATGCCCAGCCTTATCGGAAAAACCAAAAATACAGCGGTTACTAAGCTGAGCACTTTAAAGCTTGATGTCGGAAGTATAAGTGAGGTCGAAGATGAAGCTTCTGCCGGTACCGTGATTTGGCAGAGCATCGATTCAGGTGAATCGGTAGCAGAGCATACGGTTATCTATCTAAAGGTTTCAAAGGGACCTAAACCTAGTCCCTCACCGCAAACCTCGCCTGACGCATCGGCAGCGCCGTCCGCATCAACCGAAGGGGCTTGAGCCAATGGGTACCGGAATAATTGTTAAAGCGCTGAGCGGCTTCTATTACGTACAGACCGGAAATGAAATTGTTGAGTGCAGAGCAAGAGGACGCTTTAGGCTGGAGGGTATTTCACCGCTTGTCGGGGACAAGGTTGATTTTTGCCTTGACTCAAACGGCAAAGGAACCGTTGATAACATCCACGAACGAAAAAACAGCTTTTTTCGACCTTCTGTGGCCAACATTGACTGCATGGTCGTTCTTGCTTGCGCCGTTAACCCGATAACTGACCCTTTTTTAATCGATAGGGTTACGGCGCTTGCCGAAAATGCCGGATGTGAAATTATCGTTTGTATTAACAAAACCGACATGAACAGAGGGGATACCCTATACGATATTTATAAATCGACAGGCTATACCCTTATTAGAACGAGTGCCGATACGGGTGAGGGCATTGAGGAGCTGAGAAAATCCATAATCGGCAAGCTTTGTGCCTTTACAGGCAACTCAGGCGTCGGGAAATCCAGCATATTAAACGCTTTATCGCCGGAGCTAAACATCAAAGTCGGTGAAGTCAGCGACAAGCTTGGCCGAGGTAAACACACCACACGACACGTGGAAATCTTCCCGCTTGGAAACGACGCATATATTGTTGATACCCCTGGATTCTCTTCCTTTGATATGGAAAAAACCGAGCATATCCCAAAGGAACGTCTGCAGTATTCCTTCAGAGAATTTGTCCCCTTAATTGGGAAGTGCCGCTTTGACGACTGTGCTCATATTAAAGAGCCGGGCTGCGCTGTTCTTGATGCAGTTGATAATAACGTAATTAACAAATCACGTCACGACAGCTATCTCAAGCTCTATGAAATCGCCTCTCAAGTCAAGGACTGGGAGCTTAAATGAAATATCTATCACAGAATTAATCCTCTCTGCGTATAATGTACCGGGTACAGAATATGCAAAGAGGATTTTTTGTTTTGGGAGGGGGAGCGAATATGAGAAATAATGGAAGACCCCGTCACAGAATCGGCTGTTTGGTTGCACTGCTGGGTGTTTTTGTTTTGCTTGCGTTGATTTTACCCTCGTCATTTTGGTGGTTCGTATTGGGCGCGTTTCTGATATATCTTGGGTTGTGCGTTATAAGATGGTAAATATCAAATTGTTTTGGAGGCAATATTATGAGAGTAACGGTAATTTGTCCGCCGCGCGTTATACGGGTCTTCCTTAGAAAGTTATTCCATAGGGCTATGTAATAATAATTGCTAATGTAAACAACAAAATGAAGAATAATTAGCCTGTCCGTCTCATACTGTTAATTGAAACAGTAATGAAAGGACTGATAATATGCGCGTTGCGCTTCACGCTGCTTCAAGCGATTGCTTGAAACCCATATACGACAATGAAATTTCGAAAGAGGAAACCCTCGAGCTAGTCGTACCCGATGTAAATGCGGATATAGGGAAGATTCTCGATGTCCGCGGGCAATTTCTGCTGTCCTCACAGAAGGCCAAGGCTGATGAGGTACATATCAGCGCATCAGTTGAGGTTAGTATTATATACGCAGCAGACGACGGCGGTAAAACTCAGTATATTATGGCAAATATCCCCGTTCATATTATGATTCCTGTAATGGGCGCCGATGAAAATTCGAAAATTGTTACCCGGTTCGAACTGTGTAATTTGGACGCAAAGACGCTAAATCCGCGCAAACTGCTGATTAGGGCAAACATATCTGCCCAGATTAGCTGCTTTGTGCCGGATAAATTCATTCTTTGGGACAACTTGCCGGAAGGGGAGAAGGCTCCGGTTCACATCTTGAAAAAAGAGATTGAGCATACTCTTTTCATGGGAGTTCGAGAGAAAAGCTTTATTGTTTCCGACGAATACAAGCTTCCTCCGGAAAAAGAGCACAATTCAAAAATGCTCAGCGCATCAACTAATCTTTGCGTTGATGACGTAAAAGCTGTTGGGAACAAGGTGGTTATTAAGGCTTTTGCTAACACAACGGCTGTATTCTTAAACGAAAGCGACGGCTGTCTGTTCGACTGCATATTCAGCACTGGGTTTTCACAGATTATTGAAGTGGAAACATATGGAGACAATGTTTACAATACGGTTTTTCTGCAAATCAAAGACGCTGAATTTACGATGGTATCTGGCAGAGAAAACGGATTTGTTTGCTCAGCTCAGTTCAATGTTATGGCTCAGGCAGTCAGCAAGGAGAATAAATGCTCCTGCTACGTTGCGGACGCATACAGCAACGTATATATGCTCACAACCGAAACTAGTGACACAAAGTTGATGAGTTGCCATCCTGAAAAAACGCTTGTTATGAGCATGAGGGGAAAGCTACAGTCAGAAGCCGAGCTTGTGGAAATAATGTACGCGGCTGTATCTGAAATTTGTACGGAGTTTGACGCAAATGAAATCACCTGCCATGTGCAGGTCGGCGGTATTGGAAAATGTGAAGGCGGAGAGGCAGAGGCAATCGAGCTAAAGCTTATCGCTCAGGAATGCATAGCGCTAATGAAAAACCAGCGTTTGAACATTATCTCTGTGTGTTGTGATAAGGCCGCAATCATTGGCACGGCGCAAAACGCGGAATTTTGCGTTGATGTTATAATTGGATATAACATCAGAGAATTCATGGATATAAATGCTGTAAACGCTTTGGATATCACTGACGAATGTATTACAAAACGTGACAATCATCCTTCGTTGATTGTGCTTTGTTCAGACAGGGAGTATGACATTTGGAGCCTCGCAAAAAAATACGGTTCGACAATGGATATGATTGAAAACGCGAATAAAATCGGGGATGAATTCTCAATAGCACGCAGACCGCTTTTAATACCGAGATCGAAATAAGATAGATTCCAGAATAATGCTTGCGCCACCAATCATTGTGTGATAAAATATCGACTGCAAAACACAAGAGGAGCTGTTGATATGTCAGGTCATTCCAAATGGCACAATATCCAGAAAACAAAGGGCGCTGCGGACGCAAAACGCGCGCAGGCATTTACTAAAATCGCCAGAGAAATGATAGTTGCCGTTAAAGAGGGCGGAGGTGGTGACCCCACTAACAATTCACGTCTAGCCGCTGTTATTACAAAGGCTAAGGCGGCGAATATGCCTAACGACAATATCAAGCGTGCCATCGAAAAAGGTATGGGCGCGGGTGATTCGTCGAACTACGAGAGCATCACATACGAGGGCTACGGGCCTTGCGGCGTTGCAGTTATAGTTGAAACTATGACGGATAACCGCAACCGCACGGCGTCCGAGATGAGGCATTATTTCGATAAATACGGCGGAAACATGGGCATGGCCGGCTGCGTTTCGTGGTCGTTTGACAAAAAGGGTGTTATAATAATCGACAACGAGGATCTAAAGCTCGATGAGGACACGGTTATGATGGCGGCTCTTGACGCAGGTGCGGATGACTGTGTTACAGAGGACGAGACCTTTGTGGTATACACCGCTCCGGACGATTTTCAAACGGTTGCGACAGCTCTGGACACTCAGGGTTATAAGTTTCTATCTGCCGAAGTCGAAATGGTTCCGCAAAACTACATTAAGCTTTCTTCAGACGATGACGTGAAAAACATGAGTAAGATGCTTGAAATGTTTGAGGACAACGACGATGTTCAGAACGTATGGCACAACTGGGAAAACGAAGACTAATTTGTTTTATAGCAACAAGCGGCAAACAGCAGTGTTTTGTTTGCCGCTTGTTTCAAAATTCTTTAGATTAATAATAGGGGGAGCATATAATATGAAAAAAAGCACTGTTTCGGTCATTTTAGGCATCCTTGTAGTTGCACTGGGCGTGTTTTTCGGAGGCCAAGCTCTCGGCTTTTGGGAACAATACAAGATTTCTTTTGATGGCTGGTGGACGCTATTCATCATTGTTCCCTGTGTGATTTCGATTGTCAATAGCGGTCTAAACCCCTTCAACACAATAGGAGCCGGTGTAGGCGTGCTCCTGCTGCTGGCGGCTCAAGATGTTTTGAAGGACGGCTTGGGCTACAAGCTTATAATTCCGTATGTTATTGTAATTTTCGGCCTAAGTTTAATATTTAAAAAGCCCATAAGATTCAAAAAAGAGAGCAACACCGGCATCTATGCAGGCAATAACGGCGAAAACTACTTTGCTGTTTTTGGCGGGAACTCGCCAAAGTTCGACGGTATAGATTTTCGCGGCGTAAACTCATATGCTATTTTTGGTGGCGTTGACCTAAAACTCCAGAACGCCATAATTAGGCGCGACTGCGTGATAAACTGTTATACTGTGTTCGGGGGAACTGATATTTATCTGCCCAAAAACGTCAAATGCACCGTTGAAAGCACTCCAATCTTCGGGGGCGTCGATAATAGGTTTATCTCAGAGTCTGGTGAAAACGCTCCGACCGTCACAATTAGGTCAATCAGCATCTTCGGCGGAATGGATATACAGTAAAGCAAAAAGAGCGTCAGCCTTTCGGATGACGCTCTTTTTACGTTTTCAGCTAAGCATAAACACATTTGTGTCTGTACCGAAATTTGATACGCTGTAGCACACAAGAACCTCGTCTATGCCGTGTTCCTTAACATAGTCGCTGACGGTTGAGTCCACAAGCTGAGTTTTGTAATATCGCAAATCCATAACATGGATTTCGGAGAAATTACTTTGCATAAACGGTATTAGTGAATCCATATAACTATCGCGGAGGATTAATATTGAGGGAGCGTCTGTGTTAGCGGTTTTTACCGTCAGAAGCGATGTGTTACCACCCATGAACATGGAATATTTATCCTTTTTATCAAGGAAGGCGTTGTCATACAATGCTCCGATTACAGGTTCGGTGGAGGAATAATTTGTAATCTCAGTTGCGGCGTCCTGTTCTGCAAAAATTTCGATTGTATCGGGCTTTACCCAGCTTATTCCGGACTTTGAATAAACCGTACCATAGAACGCGTCAGAGACCGTTTTCGGAGTGAAAGAGGAGAGGGGCGTGGGCGTATAACCCATTGACTTCATTATCGTTTCATAGCCGTAATATGCGCCCAAGCTCGTCCAATGGTGATCTGTACGATAGAAAATGTATTCATCGGCGTGAGCGGTCAAGGCAGTGTCAATATCAATATTATTTGTTCCGGAGTTAGCATAGCAATAGTCAATTACGTCTTTTTGGCAGTCGTTTGGAGCGTTATTAGGAAGAATCTTCGAATGAATTTCGGAATTCCCGGGAATAAGTGCAAAATAAACGGGAACTTCGGAGTTCTTGGCAAAACTTTTGACAGCATTAATGTTTGTGTCAAGCTGTTCTTGCGCCGGCGCTTCATATGCTTCAATAAGTGTATCACCATTGCACAGGTAAACGCCTTTGTTTTCCTCTTTGCCGATTGCGAACTCGCTTCTTGCCTTCAAGGTTGTCCAACTGTCGCGGAAGGGGAATTGGTCGGTGGTGTAGCTTTCAAATTTGGTTGTAAACTTCTTGGCAAACAACGATTCAAAGCTAAATGCGGGCGCCTGCGTCAGCTCTCTGTTTTCCCTTTCAGAAAAGGTCCTATCCGGAATAAGAAGGAATAGAAGAAAAAACACGGTGATAAAGGCTGTAAATAGTATTATTTGAACCCATGATGAGCGTTTTGTCATAATTTTACCTCTTAGAAACGGAAATACAGGAAGGGGTTATAGGTCGCATCGACGAGATAAGCGGTGCTAATTAGTAGCCCAAGAACTATGAGGACTGGCGTTACAACGGACTTTGCCTTTTCGGACAGTTTGTTAAACAGGTTTTTTGCAAGGGGAGTGCAGGCTATTATCGCAACGGCGAACATAACTGCAAAGGAGGCGGCATAATAGCCGTCGACCGGCTTGACAAAGCCGCCAGCCCCAAAACCAAACATCGCTTTAAAATATCTCGCGCATTCGTCAAGGGAGGTTAACTGGAAAAGAACCCAACCGCAGACCGCGACGAGAACGGTATAGATATGCCCGACAAAGCTCGGCGCTTTTTCCAGCTTCTCGAGCCAATACAGCTTTTCGAATATAAGAAATGCCGCATAATAAAGGCCCCAAAGCATAAATGTCCAGCTGGCACCATGCCAAAAGCCTGTCAGTGCCCATACAATTGTTATGTTGAGTAATTGGCGGTTTTTGCCCTTACGGTTTCCACCGAGTGGGATGTAAACATAGTCACGGAACCATGTGCCGAGGCTTATGTGCCAGCGGCGCCAGAATTCAGTAACGCTTTTTGAGATATATGGATAGTTGAAGTTTTCCATAAATTCGAAGCCCAACATACGGCCTAGACCAATCGCCATATCACTGTAACCCGAAAAATCAAAGTAGATTTGAAGTGAGAAGGCCAATATTCCGATCCATGAGCCTACCAAACTCAAATCAGATGCCGACAACACTGAATAAGTGTCCCAAAGCTTACCAATATTGTTCGCAATAAGCACTTTTTTCGCAAGACCGATTGTGAAGCGGCGAACACCGTTTGCAAATTGTTCTGAGGAGCTTGCGCGGAAGTTCAGCTGAGAGGCAACGTCCTTATATCGTATAATAGGTCCCGCAATAAGCTGCGGAAACAAGGCAACGAAAGTGCCAAAGCTGATGAAATTCTTCTGTACATCGCCGTCTCCGCGGTAAATGTCGATTGGATACGACATTGTTTGGAAGGTATAGAACGAAATGCCGATGGGCAGAGCAACTCCTAAAGGCTGAATGAAGCTTAAAAACGGAATTTGGTTAAGCGTCACGGCAAACAAGTCATAATATTTAAAGAACATCAGCAAAGCGAGGTTGATAACGATGTTGATTACAAGAAAGGTTTTAGCTTTGGGCTTGTTCTCGTCCCGGTATTTTCCGACAAATATGCCAGAGATGTAGTTAACTGCGATGGAAAACATCATTAAAACAATGTAGATTGGCTCACCCCAGCCATAGAAGACGAGGTTAACGGCAAAAAGCCAAGGATTACGCCATTTTAAAGGGACTATATAATACACTGCCAGAACAACCGGCAGATATACAAACATAAATAGTATGCTTGAAAATACCATTAAGACTTATCCTCCACACAACAGCATAATATTTGTATTTTACCGTAAATCAGGCTCAAATGCAACACGTGTTATTGGATTTGTTAATAATATAAGAGTTGAAACTTATTATAACATTGCTATAAGAGATTGCCTCTGTCTATTGACAGAGGCAATCTCTTATAGCTGATTATTAAAATAATATTAGATGTTTTTAAGGATGAATCCGAGTATAGCCGACTCAAGTTCTTTTGGTTTTTCAAAAATAGCGACATGTCCACAGCCTGGAATAGTCAAATATTCTGAGTTTTTGATATGTTCTGCGATAATTTTAGAAAATTTGGGTGGCTTAAGAATGTCGTCCTCACCGCACAAAACAAGAGTCGGACACTTAATTTGGTCTAATTCTTCCGTCATTGTAACATCCAGAGCAAAGGAGTCATATAATATTTTCTGACCCTCCAGGTAATTATTAGGGGAAGATTTTATTCCTTTTGCTCGCTCATTGAGCATATCACGATTTGCAGTCATAAATTGCGAGCCGTAGATACTGGGAGCCATACCTTTGAAAAACACTTCACCATCGCCGGTGTCGCATAGAATTTTCCAACCAAGCACAAAGCCTTCTAAAACAGGGTCAAGCTCGCTTACTGAATCAATCACGCTTATTGACTTCACCATATCAGGGTACAGAATCGCAAATTTCATTGCGACCTCGCCTCCGTAAGATGTGCCGACCAGATGAAGCTGATTAACACCGATATGCTCAAATAGGGCTCGTGCTTCGGCACTGTGTTCAGCAAAGGAATAAGGTCCGGAAGGCTTGGACGATTTTAACTGTCCTTTAAAATCGTGCAAGATAATGCGAAATCCTAATCGCTCAAATACAGGAGTTAGCAGAGCCCAACTTGTGGTCGACGCCATAACGCCATTTAGAAACGCAACTGTCTCTTTTCCGTTGGGATCTCCTTTGATTTCATAAAAAAGCTCAACTCCGTTATGCTCAAAAATCGCCATGAGATAACCTCCTGGTTTTTATGGCTAATGTCGGCAATTGCCATCCGCTTCGCATTAGGATTATGCGAAACCAGTTTTCCAGCAGCCGACTTTGGAACATGATTCATGATTCAAGTTGGTATATTGCTAGTTTAATAGTAATTTAAATAAATGTCAAGCCATAAGAAAAATAGTAACCATATTAAACAATAAGCAGCATTAATAGTAAACATGATATGGAATGGTACTAGAAATTAGTATGTAATTTTATAATAATACTTGTTTCATTCCTTATCAGGTTCAAAATTTGCAAGGGGATTAGCTGCAGCGGCGATTCTTAGTTCAGAATTGTCAACGTGTGTGTATATCTGTGTTGTGTTCAGGTGTTCATGACCTAAAACCTCCTGAAGAGTTCGCACATCAACTCCATTTTGAAGCATCAGCGTTGCTGCGGTGTGGCGAAGCTTGTGGGAGGAATACTGTGTGGTATCAAGTCCTGCGCGAAGCAGGTTCGTCTTAACCATGCTGTGTACCATTTCACGAGAAATACGGGTACGACGATTAGACACAAACATTGCCATCTCATGTGCAGATACTAAGGTTTTACGAATAGCTAACCAGTCCTCAACTGCTTTTATTGTTGATTCGTTTAAATAGGCAATTCTTTCCTTGTTACCCTTACCGATAACACGCAGACTGTCGATGTGAAAATCAGATACATTTAGTCCGACAATTTCCGAAATACGTAGTCCACAGTTTAAAAATATGCAAATTATGCAATAATCACGCTCCCTGAATTTACCATCTACTGAGTTAAGTAAACGACGGCTTTCCTCCAGAGAAAGATAGTGGGGGAGAGTTTTAGGCGTTTTAGGTGAATCTAGGTCGGCTACCGGGTTTTCCGTCAGAAGCTTAACTTTTACTGTTAGAAACTTGTAAAAACTGCGGATGCATGCAATTTTTCTTGCACGAGTAGTTGAGCTTAAACCGTATTTCTTTGACCGGCTGTTCTGGTTAACAACGCGATCGCGGGCAAGATAGGCGAGATAGTCATAAACCTCGTTCAAAGTAACAACACGCACAAAGTCTAGGTTGACATCCATAATAGAGATTTCTTCAAAATCGGTCCTTGGTGGAACGATACCGCGTTCGATTTTTAAAAAGCGGAAAAAGGTACGAAGATCCAAAAAATACTCATCAACGGTTTTCGACGAATGGCCTTTAATAGTTTCGTGATAGATTAGGAAATCTTTTAATATTTGAGGAGACTCAGAACGATAGTCCATAATTTGCTACTCCTAATAAACACTTTGTAGTCAATAGTCATGATTAGGTAAATGCTAAGAAATGTTAAATTGCTGTACGATTAGTAAAATATTATAATTATTATATCACTTCGCCGATAGGGCAGTCTATTGACAAAAGTACCAATATTAAACAAAATAAAAATTTTGTTTAAAGGGGAACGGTATAAAACTGACTATTTAAATAGATTACATTATATGGTATCATATTAATATATTGCTTTGATTTTGGGAGAATATGATGAAAATTGAAAAGGTCTTAATCAAACAGGAGCAATTAGTTTGTAGGGCAGAAAAAAATACGAAACTACTGTTATGTATGTTGTTAATATTCCCACTTGACTTGATTGGAGTTCCATTTCAATATAGACTAATAAATGCATTTACAACCGGAAATGTTGTATCCCATACTGGTGTTGACTTAGCTATCTCAGCCACTATATTTCTGTTTGGTTGGTCATTACCGCTGCTTGTAATAATGATGTATATATCAACTGAGCTTATTATCACAAATAAAAGAGTTTTCATTAGGAACGGTATATCTGGAACCTTAACAATTATTCCTCTTGACAGTATCGCTGGTATAGAAAATTGCGATACTGTATCAAGTTTTCTCTCACTTTACTACTTATCTGTTCATTTACTAGATGGTAAAAAGATTTGCTCTGCAACATGTTTTAGTAAAAATGGCCTTAAAGATGTTGAAAAAGCTCTAGCTGATAAAAGCATAAATAAATTTGATTTCTTCAAAATGAAAT
>JAGPMA010000057.1 GCA_018053145.1 Oscillospiraceae bacterium
AGTTTTGAGGGTGCAGGAGCCCCCGAAGGCTTTTAAGGCCCGTTGGTCAAGTGGTCAAGACGGAGGCCTCTCACGCCTCAATCGGGAGTTCGACTCTCCCACGGGTCACCATCTCTTCTTTGTTATAGTTAATGGTGACTGAATAATATGCGTATTTGGTGCATAACCATTTACATAGTTGGTGTTTTTATCGATGAGGGTCCACCCGTTCCCATTCCGAACACGGAAGTTAAGCTCATCTGTGCCGACAATACTTGACTGGAGACGGTCCGGGAAGATAGGTCAATGCCAACACAAGCAGTTCTGCATATGCAGAACTGCTTTTTTTACGTATTATGCTAATTATAAAATATTATGTAAATTATTCGACAAAAAGCATTGCCATTAGATTATATATTTAATATAATAGTTGTACCAGAAATTAGAGGGTGTGAAAATATGACACAGGAAGCAGCAGCTCAAATTTCAAATAAATACTCAGAATATATAGCAAAATTACCTGGCGTCATCAATGCAAACGTGGTGTTTAATGAGACAGATATTGAGGAAGTACATGTTCTGGCGGACATGTCTCGAACACCCAAGCAAATCGGTCGCGACATACAGTCACTGTTTATGGCTCAGTTTCAAAAGGAGATCGACCATAGAGTGATAAGTGTGGCGCAAATCGAATCTGGATTAAACCCAAAGAACAAGTCTGCTGCTGTGCCAAGGCTTGTTATTGAAGCGGTTACCCTTGCTAAAAAACGAGAACATACGGATATAGAAGTTGCCTTATCCATTGACGACAAAATATCAGTTGGGAAGATATCTGGTCTTAAGGGGAATTATGATGTTTTTAGAGGGATCGCTCAGGCAACATTGAACGCTATACTCAATGCTACTGAAGACACTCAAACATATACTTTGTTAGATCTTCGGCTAACAGAGCTTGCAGGAGAGAGAATGGCGATTGTATGCGTCTCGGCTTCTACCAACAATGTTACAAGTCGCTGTTCCGGAACTGCGTTTTCGCTCGGCGATGATTCAATTGCTATTGTTAAGGCAACTCTCAGCGCAGTAAATAGAAGGATCGGTTTTTGCTGATTTTTCGAAATTCTTTTAAAAAAAACGAGTTCACAGAATAGCGAAGCGGATATAGCCTGTTTAATTAGCGAAGAACAGAGTTCTTGACAGGAGGCTATATCATAATGAAAAAGAGTTCTATCCTTGTTGCTCTGACCGCTCTTGCATCTATCATTGCATCTGCAGGCGCTATGCTCACTTGGAGATAAGAATTTTCGCTAATTGCGAAAATCTCATTCATTAATAAGATTATTGAAAAATGTGAACTCGTTTTTTAGCTTAGCAGATAACTATTGTTCAGGAGTGAAAATGTAAATGAAACCTATTGCAAAGGCCTATGCAATAATAGTTTCGGTTATTGGCGTTTTGCTGGGTGTATATTGCGTATACTTAAGTATAACCGGATTTATTAATTCAAATAACCTTAGAACTGACCTTATACAGTTCGCAATTTTGTTTCTGCTTGCATATTTGTGCAGATGTTTACCCATATATATCAGGCCGGATTTCGCTATAGATATGGCATTTATTAGTAATTTTGCTATTGTGTTATGCAAAGGCCCAAGTTACGCAAGCGCAATTGTGTTGATTGGTTCAATATTTATGGTTTCATATACTCAAGGGCCTGAACGAAAGCTCGTACACATTTTAAATAATCCTCCGCTGAAAACAGCTTTCAATGCAGCTAATTTGACAATTTCAGTATTTTTAGGTGGCAAGGTCTTTGTTTGGGCTGGTGGTATAGTCGCTAATCTATCATTCCCAGGGGTTCTTCTGCCTTCAGTGGCGATGATTTTTACAATCATCTTTACAAATAGCATTTTGCTCATTCTCTTATTTAAATTCAATATTGGAACACCTTTTTTTAAATCAGTTGTAAAGTACCTAATCGATTTTTTACCAAGTGTTATATCGGCGGCTCCAATCGGTTACTTTATCGCAAAATTCATAACAATGGAATCGGGCGAGTATCTTGTAATCCTCTTTATTCTTCCGCTCCTCCTTGCACGTTTTTCATTTACGCTATATATCGATGCAAAGCAAAATTTCTATGTAATGCTGAAAACGCTCACCTATTCTATCGAAGCAAAAGATGAGTATACAAGGGGCCATTCAGAGCGCGTTGAGGCCTATGCCAAAATAATTGCAGAAGAAATGCATATGTCACATCATGTTCTCGAAAACATATCTGTTGCTGCCTTACTGCACGATGTCGGGAAAATCGGTATCGATGAAAGTATATTAACCAAACCCTCGCTGCTCTCAGGTGAGGAACGAGCACTAATCGAAAAGCATCCTGAGATTAGCGTTCACATTTTAAAAGAGGTTAAGCTTGCTCCGATTGTTTTTGAAATGATTCTGCATCATCACGAGCGATATGACGGAAAGGGATATCCTTCCGGTCTGCTCGGAGAAGATTTGCCGATAGAAGTATTTGTCTTGAGTGTAGCCGATACTTATGACGCAATGACCAGCACCAGACCATACAGCCCGGGTCTTTCGTCTGAGCAAGCAAAACAGGTCATCATAGAAGAAAAAGGTAAACAGTTCCACCCGAAGGTCGTTGATGCGTTTGTCAAGGCGTATGAAAAGAATAAATTGCAGTTGATTGTTCACGATTATGCTGAACGTGAATTGTTCAAATAATTAGACAACTCACACATGATTGCCAATATGCAATTTATGGAAACTGCATATTGACTGCTATTTAATAAATCTAACATTACTTCGTTTTCATATACTCGTTGTATTAGCCGATAGGAACTATGGAGAAAGTGAATGCTTCTATTTATAAGTATTGTTTTAGGACTTGTTCTCGGCTTTATTAGAAAGGGCAATATTTTTGCACTAAACAGCTTACGGTATCTTTGGATTATTATACTTCCTCTTGCGGCAACCTTGCTAATAAATAACTATCCCGAAATTTCGTACTTATTAAAAGCTGCAGCAACTACGCTTTCATATATGTGCGTTATTGTTTTTTCAATTGTAAACAGAAATTACAAAGTACCTGCCATCTTTATAGGTCTCGGCACCTTGTGCAACTATGTTGTAATTGCGGCCAATAGTTTTCGTATGCCTATATCTATTAAAGCGCTTTCAGTATATCCAACCATGACTGCAGAAGCTGTATTGTTGCAGCGAGCAGATTATTTTGTCGCGACTGATGGAGCGAATTTCTTTTTTTTAGCTGATATAATTTACATACCTATAAAGCGTCTCGGGGGATTTTTGAGCATTGGAGATGTAATACTTGCAATCGGTATGTTTTTGCTTATAGTTCAGGTTATGGGAAGAAACACAACGGTTAGATATAACTGATGAAAGAAATGCTATTTGATTTTTTGAAGATTGGAAATAAGTATATAAAACAGTCCCCTGTATGTAAAAAATACAGGGGACTGTTTTATATTACTCTTTAATAAGAGACATGACAATGTGTGATGCTTGAAGCATTCCGGCCGTGGCAGTTACCCAGACAAGGCTTCCGGGAATGCTACGGCGCCCAGGAGGAGGTGACTCGGCGTCCTCGGGTTTCATTGCCAGCTCATTGCTAAAGACGACAGGTAGGTGATTAATTCCCCTCTTGTGGAGTTCCTTGCGGACAATTCGTGCCAGTGGGCAGTTCTCGGTTTTTGAGATGTCGGTTATTCGTAAGGCTTCCGCATTGGCTTTATTACCGGCTCCAAGAGCTGATACAATAGGAATGCCACGTGTGATTGCTGTTTCAATAAGGTCAAGTTTGCAGGCAACTAAATCAATGCAGTCAGCAATGTAATCATAGTGAGTACAAAAAAACTTCTCACGAGTTTCGGCATCGTAGTGCGCGACTATCGGAATAGCTACTACTTCGGGGTTAATGTCCCGCAAACGGGACACCATGGCATCGGCTTTTGCTCTTCCAAGTGATGAATACGTGGCGACGAGCTGACGGTTAATGTTGCTTTCACCGACTATGTCCTGATCTATCAGGGTGATTTCTCCGACTCCTGCGCGGCATAGAGCCTCCGCACACCAGCTGCCGACTCCGCCTAAACCGAAGACGGCAACCTTACTGTTCTTCAGTTTTTCCATTGCCTGCTTGCCAAGAAGCATTTCTGTTCTTAAAAATCGTTCTGACATCTTTACCTCCCTTTTGCGTGCTGTTGCTATAAATATTCAAACTGAGTATAATTAGAAAGAAGCACATTACAAATGAAAAAAGCCGCGAGACGGAGGTGTTCCGAACCGCGGCATTTTTGTTTAAGTCTATTTCACCAATGAGGCAGTAAGTCCGGATTTAACCTCAAAGTTTGCTAGGATACCGTCTTTCCAAGCAGTATAGTCAGCGGTGCGAGCTTCGGTTTCGGCAAGAGTATCGGCATATGTCGTATCGCTTTCGCCGACGTAATAAATTACGTGGTAGCCACAGTAACTGCCTTCATTAAAAACAATAGCGGTGTCGCCTGTTTTACGTCCTTCAGCAAAGCACCAGTCATTAAATTCGGTAACCATCTGGCCCTTATAAACCTTTTCATAAAGGCCGCCGTTGGTGTTTGAGCCGGTGTCTTCTGTATTAGCGTTTGCAAGAGTTGCAAAGCTGTCTTCAGTGGCGTCACCGGCTTTCCACTCAGCAAGAAGAGCGTCGGCTTTTGCCTTTGCGGTTGCCTTTGCTTCATCAGAGTAAGTTCCGTCTTCAGAAGCTACTGCTTTAATAAGGATATGGCGAACATTTATGGTTTTATAGCTGTTATCATCGCGGGAAATGAAGTAAAGCACATAGTAGCCGGTGTCAGTTTCGATAACGGTTTTGTCACCCTCGACGCGGCTTGCGTCCTTAAGCCAATCGGCATAGTCCGCTGTTAACGACGCACCTGCAGTAGTGGCCTGGGAAGCTTCAGCCTGTGTCTGGGCAAGTACTGCCTGCTTGAAGGTGTCGGCAGAAGTGGTGTCGGAAGCGATCTTATCTGCTTTATCTTTCGCAGCAGCCATAGCTGCCGCGGCGGCGGCCTCTGTGTCAGGAGAGGTGGAGGGAGTGGCAGTAGCGTCGGGCGACGCGGAGGCTTCTGCTGTATCGGTGCTTTCAGTTGGCACTGATCCGTCTACGAGGTAGCTGATGTAGGTATATTTATCGAGGTTGTCCTTATGCTCGGCATAATATGACTTGAGGTCATCGCTTGTATAAGTGAAGGAATCATTCATTTGTGTTGAATAAGCATTAGCAACATAGTATTTCTCCAGAAGACCGCTGATGACAGAAACAGTGCAGCCCTTACCGTAAGTGGCTGAGAGATAAGCGTTCGCACTGGAATAGTCGCTGCCTTCATTGCTTGTCTTTAAACTTTCAATGCTGGAATCAAGCTGTGCTTGATCTTCTTCGCTCAGCACGAAGCCTGCTTTTTGTGCCTCAGAATACATAGCTGTAATTTCTTTCATTGTGGACTGAGCTGATTCCTTAAAATAGTCTGCCCATGTTTTGCCCTCTTCATAGGTCTGCGAATTCAGGGGCTTAGAGGTATCCAGACCGATATATGAGATATAATCGCCATACTGACTTACAAAGTTGGTATAAGTTGTTTTATAAAAAAAGCTGTATTCCGCGGCAGAATAGCTGACATCACCAACTTTTACAGCAGTAAAATTGCTGTATAGAAAACTTGAGCTGAAAAGAATAATGATAGCAATTATAACAACTATAGCGGTGGTCACGCCTGTTTCGATTCTATGTTTACGCTTTAATGCGTTCTCGGCCTTCTTCTGTTCAATCTGACGCTTATCCTTGCCCTCTTCGCGCAGCGTTTTACGAACCTTCTTTTCCTGCGATGCACTCATATTATGTGATCATTCCTTTACTTCATTTAATGTAGACACTATGTGATTATAACTCAAATGTGTGACGGTTTCAAGAGCAAATATGCTGCGGATACATATGAAGAGCACTAATATAGACTTCATTAGATTATTCTTCCACATCAACGATAAAAATTATATCGACAATTTTATGCATAATTTTTCCTCTTATTCCGTTGACAATTGCTATTGATTGTGCATAACCCTGTTGAGATGTTCAAAAACCGAGCTATTTGTACACGATGCGAGGACAAAACGAAGAAAACACACATAAACTCGAGTTGTCCTATTGATTCAAATGTGATAAAATAAATACGAAACGTTACAATGATTACTAATTATACACATTTTAATTTTTAAAAGGATGATAATAATGACAAATCGAGCTAATGAGCCGAGCAATCTTCGGCTTGCTGTTCTTATTGACGCGGATAATGCACCACGAGACTGCCTTAAGAGTGTTATGGAAGAGGTCGCCATTTACGGAACGCCTACAATAAAGCGAATTTACGGCGACTGGACAAGCCCAAATGTAGGTGGGTGGAAAACAAGCCTTTTGGAAAACGCGGTCACACCCGTTCAGCAATATGGTTACACAACGGGCAAAAATTCCACTGACTCTGCCATGATTATTGATGCAATGGACATTCTGTACAGCGGAAAAACTGACGGGTTTGTTCTGGTATCGAGCGACAGCGATTTTACACGTCTTGCAATTCGTCTACGAGAGGCTGGAATGCGGGTAATCGGCATAGGCGAACGTAAGACCCCCGGCCCCTTTATTGTGGCTTGCGATAAATTCGTCTATATCGAGGTTATTCGTGACCGTTACAACAAGGAAAAGGTCGAGGTTCAGGCAAAGGCAGCGGCCGCTGCGCCAAAGAAAACAAACGCAAGAGTGGCTGCTCCTTCGGAAAAAGCGCCTCTGGTTTCGCAGCACAAAACCATTCCGGACAGCGTTGTTGCACTTATAGCCGACTCCATTGCCGATATTGCTGATGACGACGGATCCTGTGATTTGAGTTATCTTGGTAATCTCATAATTAAGAAGCAGCCTGATTTTGATTCGCGCAACTACGGCTTTGGAAAGCTTAGCACCATGCTAAAAGCACTGCCGAGGTTTGAGCTGGAGATTCGCCCGACAGCGGACCCAAACTATAAAACTATGTATATTAAGGACAAGGAAGCATAACGTGAAAATTAACAATCCTCCGAAAAAAAAGAAACACAAGGGACTTGCGGTTACAGGTGCAATTCTGCTGCTTACCGCGGCGGTGTTTCTTGACAGCCGTTTTCGGATTGTTGATACGGAGTACTCACTATACTATGAAAATTTGCCCCAAAGCTTTGACGGTTACCGCGTAGTCCAGCTTTCGGACTTGCATACGGCTCAATTCGGAGAAGATAACGATAAACTCATAAACGACGTAACAGAACAAAATCCTGATATAATTGTTATCACAGGTGATTTACTCGTTCGACATATGGAAAAAACGAATGGAGAGCAAACTCAAGCGATGAAGCCGCTTCTGGAGGAGCTAACTGAAATTGCACCGTGCTATTTTGTGAGTGGCAACCACGAATGGGCAAGCGGAGAAATCAGCGAATTGACGGCGTTGCTCGAGCAACTGAACATCATTTATTTAAAAAACGAATTCGTGATTATAGAAAAAGGCGGAGAAAGCATTGTGCTCGCGGGAGTCGAAGACCCTAACGGACCTGCGGATATGATGAAGCCTGACGAATTGGCAGGAATCATTTCCAGGAACTATCCAGATAAATATATTATGCTTCTTGCGCACAGAAACAACTGGCTTGAAAAGTATCCAGATTTGCCGGTTGACACAATTTTATGCGGTCATGCCCACGGCGGAATCGTACGCTTACCGTTGGTAGGAGGAATTCTCGGTACAGAAATGGATTTTCTTCCGAAATATGATGCAGGGGTCTTTAACGAAGGTAACTATGATTTAGTCGTTTCGCGCGGCTTAGGCGGACAAATTCCAAGATTTTTAAATAACCCCGAGCTCGTAACCGTAGTCCTAAAAAAATCTTAAAAATGTTTATAAATTTGTGTCATAACCGCACGGCTCCAGCATATATATATAGAGTACGCAAATTCTATATAGAGGGGGCTCAAATATGGGAGAAGACATTGACGATCTCATATACGGCGATGCGGAGACGGTGAGCAGTGAGAGATAATGAATACCCCGAAAAAGAGTAAATTTCTTTTTCGGGGTAAAATTTGTGAGCTTAAATTGGAAGTGCGGGAAAAACACTTTTTAACAGAGTGAAAACTATAGGGAAGAAAATGGCCGGAAGTAAATTGCCGACCTTAATTTTTTTGCCAAAAATCATATTAATACCGATTGCAAATATTAGGATTGAGCCGATGCAGGACATTTGACCGATTAGTTCGTCTGTTAAAAAGGGTCTTAAAACCTGAGCGAGAACAGTAATTCCGCCTTGATATATCAGCAGCGGTAAAGCGGACACGGCAACTCCGAAACCGAGAGAAGCCGCCAGCAATACGGAGCTAATTCCGTCCAAAACTGATTTTGCAAATAGTATCGAGTAGTTTCCGTTCAGCCCATCCTCAAGTGATCCGACGATAGCCATCGCGCCGACGCAGAAAAGCATAGAAGCAGTTACAAAACCGTCCACAAAGGTGTTGCCGGCAAGTTTTTTTGGCAGCTTGCTTTTTATCCATTCACCGAGATGGTCAAGCCTAGTTTCAATATCAAGAAGCTCGCCCACAACAGCACCCAGGACAAGAGATAAAACCATCATCATCGTATACTGAGTATCAAGCGCTCCATCTTTGATGACAAGGAATCCTGCAAGAGCACCGCCAAGTCCGATGAAGATTACGGCAAGTCCGACTGCCGAAAAAATCGTTTCCTCAAATCTCTTGGCAAGTCCGCCCTTAATTAACAGCCCTATCGCCGCTCCGATTATAATTGCTAAACAGTTTACAATTGTTCCAAGACCATGCATGTTGGGTTCCTCTTTCTATTTGTGCTTGAGTTATGCTCGAGAAACAAAACAAAAGATTCTCATTTTCAAGAATGAAAGGGTGTTTGTTTCGTTAAACTCTAAAATCAGCACCTGAAAATTAAAAAAACAAAATTGAGTAAACGAGAGATAAACGGAGCAAAACAAAGAAAAATGAAGCTCACTCGGAGGTATTTGTTTTTTGGCGAAATTAGGTGTTGACACGCATTTGGCTCTGTGGTATAAAAATAAGGCATCGTCAGAAAAGCATTCGTATTCTTGACTATTCTAACGGTGCGGCAGGTAATTGTCAAAGTTTTTTACGGCTTTTTCGAAATAGCCGTGCAGGGCAGCGGCGGGACAGCGTTTTAGTCTAGCGGCTGGCTGGATAAGAGTTTGGTAACTTTAATCACACTACTTTATATGGAGGCAGAAAAAATGTCCACTTACATGGCAAATGCGGACACCGTTACCCGTAAATGGTATATCCTTGATGCGGCAGGTAAGCCCATGGGCAAGACAGCGGCACTCGCTGCTGATCTTCTTCGCGGAAAGCTTAAGCCCACCTATACACCACACGTCGATTGCGGTGATTTCGTCATCATCATCAATGCAGAGCAGGCTGTGCTCACCGGCAAAAAGCTGGAGCAGAAGTATTACTACACACATTCCGGCTATGTCGGAGGCTTAAAGGCAGTTCAGTATAAGCGCCTTATGAGTGAGAAACCCGATTTTGCAATGCAGCTTGCTGTTAAGGGCATGCTTCAGAAGAACAAACTCGCAAGCTCACAGCTGACACGGCTGAAGGTATTCAAGGGCGCTGAGCATACCCATCAAGCACAGCAGCCCGAAATCTGGAATCGCTAAGGGAGGAGAATGAACATGTATCAGAGCAAGAAGCCTTATATGTACGGCACCGGTAGAAGAAAGTCCTCCGTTGCCAGAGTTCATCTGTTCCCGGGCGGAACAGGCAAAGTCACAGTCAACAACCGTGATATCGACGATTATTTCGGTCTTGACACACTTAAGTTCATCGTTCGTCAGCCCCTGGTTACCACTTCCAATGTCGATAAGTTTGATGTTGAAGCAACCGTAACAGGCGGCGGCGTAACAGGTCAGGCTGGCGCTATCCGTCATGGTGTTGCAAGAGCACTTCTTCTTGTGGACGAGGCTTATCGTCCCGCTTTGAAGGCTGCGGGTTTCCTTACTCGTGACCCGAGAATGAAAGAGCGTAAGAAACCCGGTCTCAAGGGCGCACGTAAAGCACCCCAGTTCTCCAAGAGATAATTGTATCAACAAAAAACCCTGTATCTTCAATGGATACAGGGTTTTCTTTATGCCATTTGGCGCAAAACTGTCGCACAATCATACAAAAGTTATTAGACGATAGTGGACGAGGCTATAGACGTTGTCTTGTATTAGGGTATTAAAAAATGTTATGAGTATCAAAAATATAGACCATCATAACTATCGGCCGTTTTTTTCATGAATTGCAGGAATTCTTTATTTGTACATTCATCACTCAAAATGTAATCTAATATATCTTTATCTGTTAGACGCTTCACGTTTGAGTTGATAATCTCTATTTCGCCAGCCCCATTTTCAATATCATGAGTATAAATTATCCATCCATTTTGACCAAGGCCTAAGTATTGATCAGTATCTAGATCACGACCCCAGTCATTTATCTTGCGACATTTCAAATTTTTCAAACAATAGGTTATCATAAGATTACCTTTATCTTCATTAGTAAGTCGGGCTGCTTTATTAAAAGCGGCTATACCTTGCTCACGAGCGGTTTTGATAATTCCTAGTAAGTCTGCCATCTTTTTGCCTCCATTTATAAAATAATATAAAGCATATAGTTCCTTTTACTTGTCATTAAAAATATTAAAGATTGATCATTTGATAATATTGATTGAGAGCATAACGATCAGTCATGCCAGCGATATAATCACCTAATACACAAATTCCTTTACCTGAGTATAATTGTTTTGTACTTTCTGGTAATTTATCAGGCTCCTTTTTAAAATATAAAAACAGTGATTCAATGATGTCCATGCCTCTTCTATCCATTTCATTAATCCGAGGATCACTGAAAATCAGTTCGTTCAAGTATTTATGAAAATCATTTACTATTTCATTTGTTGAATCGTCATATTTTATATAGACATTATCTATTTCGTATGCACGCAAATCTATTGAGAGCCTCGCCTCAGATTGGCGAATTAACGTAGTAATTAAATAGTCAACTATACATCTAATAATTGTATCTTTTTTCCTATCTTCATCTATTGTTTCCTCTACAACATTATATATGTCGTAATCATACTCTTCTAAATAAAAACTATTAATAATGTCGAAT
>JAGPMA010000058.1 GCA_018053145.1 Oscillospiraceae bacterium
GGCGCGAGCCAAAATGGCACCGAGAAAAATCACGGACGAGCGCATTTCGCGCATAAGGTCATGAGGAATGTCAGTTCTGTTCATCCCCCTTGAATCTATGCAGACAGTGTCCCCGTCGCGCTCCGCTTTACAGCCCAAATGACGAAGAATGGCCATTGCGGCTTCAACATCACTCAACTGCGGGCAGTTGAGCAGTTCCGTTTCGCAACCCGTAATTATTGCTGCCGCCATTATGGGTAGCACCGCGTTTTTAGACCCCTGTATTCTTATGTCGCCGTAAAGCTTATTACCGCCCGAAACTTTCCAAACGCTCATGTTTACCCCTCCGCACAGTGGATTTTACGCCATACTATGCGAAAAAGGTGAAATGTGCTAATTTTCAAATTTCGGATGTTGGTATATCCGTCTCTGAAAGCTTGCATCTTCCGGTACCTGATTTGCCGCATTTATGGCCATTTTATCCGAGCGAGTATTATTGCTGTTATTTTACAAGGTCAAGAATAATATCGGCTATTTTCTCTGTTGCATCTCCCGCTCCGATTATTTTCATCTGCTCCGACATTGCAGACAAGGTATCGGGTCTGCTAAGAAGCAGTGAAACCGAGCCAAGGAGCTTATCCTCTGTTATTTCACTTTCCGGAATCACAACTGCCGCGCCTGCTTTTTCAAGCACTCGAGCATTTTTATCCTGATGGTTGTTTGTTACATTCGGAGATGGAATTAGTATTGCAGGTCTTCCCAAAGCGGTTAGCTCGCTTAGAGTCGATGCTCCGCTGCGGCAAACAACCAAATCCGCTGCCGCCATAACCAGTGGCATATCGTATATGTATTCGCGGACATCCATCCCGCGTTCCTTTGCATTTTTTATATCGGCAAGCTGCATATCCTCAAGCATTTTCTTGTACCCACCCTTGCCCGCCGAATGAATCAGCCCGAAAAAAGGGTCACCGAGCGCCTTGTCAATGAAACCTACCATAGTTTTATTCATAAAGGCTGCACCGAGCGAGCCCCAAACCGATACCACAAGAGGCTTATTTAGGTCAAGACCCAGCTTTTCTCTTGCAGCGGCTTTATTAGATGAAAGAAATTCCTGCCTGACAGGTGTACCCGTGACACAAACTCTCTCCTGATGCTTATAATACTGTTTACTCTCCTCAAAACCTACAAGAATTTTGTCGGCTGTTCCCGCCAGCATTTTTGTCGTAAGCCCCGGAACAGCATTACTCTCGTGAACGACCGTGGGTATTCCCATTGAATGAGCCGCTTTTAGAACGGGATAACAAACATAACCACCTGTTCCGATAACTACATCCGGTTTAAACTCACTAATGATTTTTTTCGACTGCGCGGTTGCTGTAAGCACATTTTTTACAGTCTTTGTGTTATGCTTCAGCCCTTCCAAGCTCAGGCTTCTGCTAATATTTGTTATAGTAACGGTTTCAATCGGAAAGCCTTCACGTGGGACAAGCTCCGATTCCATATGTCCTTGTGCTCCAACGAAAAGAATTTTGCAGTCCGGCATTAATTCCTTCAGCCTTTGCGCAACACCAAGCGCAGGATTTATGTGGCCGGCGGTACCGCCGCAAGTAAATAGAATTTTCATAAAAGTTCCACGTCCCTCTCCGGCACTAACCGGTCAATTTTCTCCGTTTACGCTCACGGTTTTTCGTCTTTTCCTCACGGTTTTCTGCGTTGGAATGTCACGCGAAACGCTGAGAATAATACCCATTTCCGCAAGCTGCATTAACAGTGCCGAGCCGCCGTAGCTGAAAAACGGAAGCGAAATTCCCGTGCAGGGAATAAGATTCGTGCAGACGGCTACGTTTAGAATTACCTGTAGAGCGAGAAGTGAGGTAACCCCGGTACAAACAAGGAAGCTATATCTATCCCTTGAGTGCATCGCAATCCAATAGCCTCTAACAATTAATAAAGCAAAAAGCGTAAGGATGAGCATTGCCCCGATAAATCCCAATTCTTCGCTGATAATCGAGAAAATAAAATCGTTGTGTTCTTCGGGCAGATAGAGATATTTCTGGCGGCTTTGGCCGAGTCCCAAACCAAAAAGTCCGCCGCTGCCTATAGCGTACAGCGATTGCACAATTTGATATCCTGTGTCGCCGGTATCCGCGAAGGGGTCTCGCCATGCCGATATTCGTTCCGAGGAATATTGCAAAACCGTTATCGCTAGTATAAACAGTCCTCCGACTCCCGCAAGCCCGCCCAAAAACCAAAAAAGCCTTGCTCCGCCGATAAACATCATTACAGCGCCCAGCGCAATTATAATTATCGAAGCCGACAAGTGCGGTTCCAAAAATAAAAGTCCGACTATAACAACAAGAATAACCCCAAAAGGCATAACTCCGTATTTAAAGGTGCCCATCAGGTTTTTATAGCGGCAAATAAGCGTTGCAAACGCAAGTATTACTCCGATTTTTGCAATTTCTGAGGGCTGGATGCTCTGCCCCGCAATAATAATCCAGCGTCGTGCCCCGTTGCTTTTTGTACCCACAACCAAAACGGCCATAAGCAGAACGATTGCGACGCCGAGTACCAAAAACGAAAATCTGCGATATAAGCTCATTGGCAAGCGCGAAGCAACAAGCATTATTCCAATGCCCAGAACAGCGAAAATAAGCTGTCTTGCAAAATAATATGTAGCATTGCCGCCGGTTTCGTTGTTCAAATCGTAAAATGCGCTAGCATAGCTTGCTGAGAGAACCATTACAACTCCGATTGCAAGAAGAAGCAGCGTTAGCATCAGAAATGGTATGTCCAACGGACCTCGCGCAATTGTAAAATCACGGCTATGGTCTTTTAATGTGTTATCTTTAGCCTGCACTGTTTTCCCCCCTAGACGGAATTTTAGTTTGTTGCCTTATGCTCCAAATCTGTTCGACACGCCGAAGAATGATATGATTGCAAAAAACGCTGATATTCCGGTAAACAGCACGAAAAGCTCTTTTTCAGACCACTTTTTACCCATCCAGCCGCCCATCTCCAGATGATGATGGAAGGGAGCCATTTTGAAAACTCTTTTTCCATGGCTGAGCTTGAAATAACCAACTTGGATAACGTCTGAAAGCACCTCAAGGATGTACAGAATTCCAATTGTGATGATAATAAGCGGCATATCGAGCGCTATCGCCATGCCCGCCACTGCACCGCCGAGAAACAGCGAGCCGGTGTCACCCATAAAAATTTTAGCTGGATTGAAGTTATAAATTAAAAATCCGAACAAGCCTCCAAGCATTCCGGAAGCGAAAATTCCGAGTGAAAGATATTCCTTTCCCCAAACAAAGGCAACCGCACCGTAGAAGAGAAAAACAGGAATTGATGTTCCCGTCGCAAGACCGTCGACACCGTCGGTTAAATTAACCGCATTTACAGTTGCAACAATTACGAAAATAACAAAGCTGAAGTAGAGCCATTCGGGCATCGGAATGGGCTCAATATCAAAAAACGGAATATAGAGATTCGGAGTAAGAGCACCGAAACGACGAAGTAGAAACACGAACAAAGCGGCTACGGCAACCTGAAGCAGAAATTTCATTCCTGCGGTCAGTCCAAGATTCTGCTTCTTTTTCAGCTTCTCATAGTCGTCGATAAAGCCGACAGCTCCGAAGGCAAGTGCTAGAAATAAAACAAAAATGTGTCTGTAATCTCCCTGAGCCATGCATGTAAATCCAACAGTTAAGCAGACAACAGTGACTGCCGCGATAAAGATTATTCCGCCCATGGTTGGAGTGCCAGTCTTTGACATATGCCAGCTTGGGCCGTTTTCCTTGATTGCCTGCCCCGCCTTTATTCTCCTCAGCCAGGGCACAACAATTTTACCCGCAACCGCGGCTACAACAAACGCTATTATAAAAGCCAAAATGAGCTTTCCTATCATCGGTTTATTTCCTCCGTCCCATTGTTTGCTTACGCTTTGCTAATCTTGCTCAGATGCTCCGCAACAATTTCTCTCTCGTCCATGTGATATTTTGTCTTGCCGATTATCTGGTAGGTTTCGTGCCCTTTTCCGGCAAGGATTATAACATCGCCCTCCATATGGCTGTCAATAGCAAAGGCGATAGCTTCTGTTCTGTCCTCAATCACCTTAAAGCGATTTTTCGGTGCTTTCACACCGGCGAGAATATCCGAAATAATGTCTGCGGGAACCTCTGTTCTTGGGTTGTCGGAAGTGATTATAGCATAGTCGGAGAAAGTTGTCGCTATTTCCCCCATAATTGGGCGCTTTGTTTTATCTCTATCGCCACCACAGCCGAAAAGCACGACCACTCTATCTGCGGTGACCTCCTTCATGGAGCGAATCACGTTTTCGAGTGCGTCGGGTGTGTGGGCATAGTCGATGAGTATCGTATAGTCCTCCGGTGAAGGAACAACCTCCACTCTGCCCTTGACCCCCTTTGCCGTTTTAAGCGACTCGCAGACCTCGTTAAGCGGCAAGCCCAGAAGCAAGCCGGCCGAAATAACCGACATTGCGTTATAAACTGAGAACTTTCCCGGAATCTCAAGGCTCACCCTCTCAAGGCTGTTCATGGCAAGTGCGCAGAACTTTACATTTGAAGGCGAAAGTCTGATATCCTTTGCGACAAGGTCTGCTTCAAGCTTTTTCTCGGAATAGCCAAATACCGGGCACTTTGCTCTTTGCGACATATAGCCGCCCCACTCGTCGTCCATGTTTATCGCCGCCTTGTTGCAACGTTCAAAAAGCAGAGCTTTCGCCCCTGCATATTCCTCCATGCTCTTATGAAAATCGAGATGGTCTTGCGTAAGATTTGTAAAAACGGCGACTTCAAAACGCAGACCGGCAACTCGTTCCAATACGAGCGAATGTGAAGACACCTCCATCACGACATACTTACAGCCTTCGTCTGCCATCTCACGAAACAGCTTTTGAAGCTCATAGGATTCGGGGGTAGTTCGCTCCGTCGGCACAACTTTTTCGCCTATCATGTTCTGATTAGTGCCGATAAGCCCCGTTTTATCCCCATAGCATTGCTCAATAACGTGCTTAAGCAGCATTGTTGTCGTTGTCTTTCCGTTTGTACCGGTAACTCCAATAAGTTTCATTTGCGCAGTTGGGTTTTTAAAATAATTTCTCGAAACAAGCGCAAGTGCTTCTCTTGAATTCTTTACCAAAATATATGGGATTTTAACTAGTGGTTTTTCCTCGCAGAGAACGACGGACGCCCCCGCTTTGACAGCAGCGCCAACAAACCCATGTCCGTCGCTTTCAAATCCGCGTATGGCAACAAACAGGTCGTTTTGATTTGTCTTGCGTGAGTCGTAACTGATGTCCCCAATTTCTGTTTCCATGTCGGCGTTTGATTCAATCACTTCAACATCCATCAGCAATTCTTTGAGTTTCATGCTAAACCCCCATGTGTTTTCTTGTGTAAATCCTAATATCTTCCCAGATTGCTCGTATCGGCAACTGTAACCTCAACGATTGTTCCGTGTGCCACCGACGTTCCGGCAGTTATGCTCTGGTTTGTAACAACAACTGCCGTGGAATCAGTTATCGGACCGGAGGCTTTTACGTAAAGCGCCAAGCCGCCCAAATTCTGTTTTGCCACACTGTAGGTCATTCCTGTAAGGTCCGGCATGACTTCCATTTCCGCCGACGGAGTCGCATCACAGTAAATTATCATCTGGCTGCCTGCGGCGACGACACTATTAGCTGCCGGAATCTGTGCTGTTACTGTCGCACCTGTTCCTATAATTCTGGCTGTAAGTCCGCTGCTTTCAGCCTTAGACAAGGCCTCTGCTGAGCTCATGCCTTCAATATCCGGAACTGTTTTATCAACCTTTGTCAATTCGTCTTCCGAGTATTGCGGCTGATATCCCATGTACGGAAGAATGTCAGTGAACATTTTTCCGACTGTGGGCGCACCCATTTGGCCGCCGCTTATATAGATTCCCGTGCTGGTACTCGGCGTGTCAAGGATGACCAAAATTGCGATTTTCGGGTTGTCAATTGGTGCAATCCCTATAAAAGAAACAAAATATTCTTTTTCTCCGCCGGCTGCATCCTGCGCAACCTTTTCACTCGTTCCGGTTTTTCCGCCGATGCGGTAGCCGGCAACATATGCGTTTTTACCTGTTCCCTCGGTTTTATCTCCGACAACCTGTTCCAACAAAGAGCATACGGTTTTGCTCGTTTGCTCACTTATTACCTGACGCACAACCGTCGGCTCTGTTTTGGAAGCGGATGTCCCGTCGGAATTCAAGGTTTCCTTGATTAGATATGGTTTCATCAAATATCCGCCGTTTGTACAAGCTGAAACCGCGGTTATCAGCTGAAGTGGCGTAATGTTAAAGGTCTGCCCGAAGGAGGCAGCCGCAAGCTCTGACTTGTCATTCGGATTACTAAACTTATTCTTTGACCACCAAATACTTCCGCTTTCCCCGCCTAGGTCAATCCCTGTCTTTCCGGAAAGCTGCGCGTCGGGGTCTGACGAGGAGTTGAAAAAGCCGAAGGCCTCACAGTAATCGTAGAATTTTTCCGCGCCTACACGAAGTCCGATATTTACAAATGCCACGTTGCAGGAATGCTGAAGTGCCTGTGTAAGCGTTTGCGAGCCGTGTCCCGTGGTTTTCCAGCACTTAACCGGCTCTGTTCTTCCGGTAACTTCAACTGAGCCACCGCAGTAAAAAGTGTCGTTTGTGCTTATTACCCCTTCGTTGAGTGCCATAGACAGTGTGACTATTTTGAAGGTCGACCCTGGTTCATAGGTGTCGCTGATAGCCTTGTTGCGCCATTGAAGCAGCTGTGCTTTGTTTAGCAATTCCTGCTTTTTAGTTTCATCTGCTTCCGCATCAATGATAGCCTGAGCATCTTCGTCAACAATCTGATAATTGTTCAGGTCAAAATTGCCTAGGCTTGCCATCGCTAAGATTGCTCCGGTATTTACGTCCATCGCAATCGCGCAGGCACCGTTCTGAACGTCGTAGTCGCGTACCGCCTGTTCGAGATGTTTTTCGACGTAGTACTGTATCGTAGAGTCGATGGTTAAAACGACATCCTCACCGTCCTGCGCATCGTAATAGTCTTCAAAATTTGTGAACAGCATATCTGTGCCAGCAGCGTTTTTTGCTCGGACTATTCTTCCGTTCACGCCTGTCAGCATATTGTTGTCGTATAGCTCAACTCCGGATAATCCGGTGTTGTCGGAGCCGACAAAGCCGATAACTTGAGCGGCAAGACTGCTGTATGGATAATATCTCTTGCTGTCTTCCTCAATCTTGACGCCTTTGAGGTCGTGTTCGTTTTTAAATTCGCGCACCTTGTCGGAAATCTCGGGTTCAACCTTGCGTGAAATCGTTTGATACCACGACTTTGTGTTTGCCGTTTTTGCCAGTATCGATTCATAATCAACGCCGAGGATTTCGGACAAGCCCTGAGCAATCAGTGTCGGGTCTTCATCGTAAATTTTTATCTCAGCAGGGCTTATGTAGATATTGTCGACACTCGCGCTCATAGCAAGAATTTTCTTGTTCGTGTCATAGATCGTTCCTCGGGCCGCGGTGACTGTTGTTTCGCGCACTTGCTGCTCAATTGCGGCTGTTTCATAGAAATCATGGTCCAAAATCTGCAGTTTAAACAGTCTTAAACCCAGCACCGCAAAAGCAACTATGCCGCACACTATCAGAAGAAAAAGTGTGCGGCGAAGCATCATAGCATTTGGAGTATTCGGAGAATTCAATTTTTGTTTTTTATCCGGCATTTTTCTCCCTCCGTCTGCCTGTCAGAATCAACTTACTTATTATAATATCGTCCGGTTACTTAAAATATTCCGCGATTGAGGAGAGTGCATCAAAAACTCTGTCACCAAAACCGTCTTTACTATCGTTATTGCTGATTATAACTGCTTTGTCCGGAACAGTATTCTCAAGATAGAAGACCTGTTCTTCCCTCGGTCTTTGCATGCCAAGCTGAATTGTTGCATATTCCTCAATTTCGGTAAGGTTAAATGCTTTTTCATAATTAATCAAAAGCCTGTTCTGGGCAACATTCAAGTCAGTAAGCTGCGTTTCGAGCTGAGCGGAGGTATTTGTAACCTCTGTTAGCTGAATTTTCGCCATGAGTGAGAATATAACCAGTATAGCGGCGCTGGCATAACCTAGTATGGCAAGAGGAGCAACGCTCTGTTTAGTCTTTACCTGAGCCGCGGCAGCCGCTTGCTCCCTAATTCTGGGGGGTGCAGGAATGATTACTTGTCTTTCAACAGGTCTGTCCATTTTCTCACGGTATGTTCCGGCTTTCCCATAATCATAGGCAAGACTTCCGTAAACCGGGCTTGCGCTGTATTTGGCGTTTTTTGTTGAAGCAGCCATTTTTCTCCCCCTTCCGAAAACACTTCAAATGCTACATCTATACTCTTATACTCTTTCAGCAACCCTAAGCTTTGCGCTTCTTGACCTTGGATTTTCTTCAATTTCCGCATCCTGCGGAATATATGGCTTCCTGGAAACGCTTTTCAATGTTTGAACAAAGCCGCAGTTGCACACCGGAAAATCTCTTGGGCAGGTACAGCCGTTTTCTCTTGAGGCAATCGCATTTTTCACAATCCTGTCCTCAAGCGAATGGAACGAGATAACAGCAAGTCTTCCCCCGGGCTTTAATCTGTCGGAAGCGTTGGATAGAACCTCGGATACCGCTTCTAATTCTTCGTTTACTGCGATTCGAATCGCTTGAAAGCTTCTTTTTGCGGGATGCTGTTTTTCGCGAAGCGCCGCGGCCGGCATCGCACTTTTTATAATGTCCACTAACTGCATAGTGGTCTCAATTTTTCCGTTTTCCCTGTTTCTCACGATGGCTTCAGCAATTCTTGGGGCATAACGCTCCTCACCAAAATCGTAAAGAATCCGCTTAATACGATCACACGACCAGGTATTAACTATATCTGCCGCTGTAAAAGAATTGCTCTGATCCATTCTCATATCGAGCGGAGCATCGCTCATGTAGGAAAAGCCTCGCTCTGATTCATCGAGTTGTGGGGAGGATACGCCCAAATCGAAGAGCATTCCGTCTACTTTATCGATTTGAAGGTCTTTGAGGATATCGTCCATATCTCGAAAATTGCCGTGAACAAGAGTTATACGGTCCATTAACGGCTCAAGACGAATGACTGCTCGTTCCAGTGCTTTTGCATCTCGATCGATAGAGATAAGCCGGCCTGTTTTCAAGCGTCTTGCAATTTCATAAGAATGTCCGCCCATGCCAAGCGTCGCGTCTATATATACCCCGTCCGGCTTAATATTAAGGCTGTCGATGCATTCGTTAAGCATGACTGAATAGTGTTTGTATTCCACTAAAACTCCAGCTCCTCCATAACGGCCGCGATGTTCTCCGGTGTTGTTTCAAGGGCATTGACAGCTTCCCAGCTATCGCTGTCCCAAAACTCGGCGTGGTTGTTCGAACCCACAACCGTTACATTTTTTGTAAGACCGGCAAAATCGCGTAGGTTTTGCGGTATAAGAATTCTACCTTGAGCGTCAATCTCGCATTTTGCAGCATATGCAAAAAGAGGACGCATTTTTCTTTGTTTGACATATGGCATGGAGTTTACCTTTTCGGTAAAAACATCCCAGCTTTCGGAGGAATATGCGGAAAGACATTTATCCATTGATAACGTGACATAAAACACATTACCGAGGTCTTCACGCAGTCGTGCGGGAATGGATACGCGCCCTTTTGAGTCCAAAGTGTGCTGATATTCACCTGTCACGCCCGTTCCCTCCCCGTCATATAATTCGTGCCGATCGCTATAATCGCCCACTATTTCACTATTTGATGGGATTTGTGAACATTTTGTACCACTTTGTCCCACTCAAGTGTCCTCATTATAACCGCAGCGAAATTAAATTGCAAGAGCAAAAAATGTAGTTTTTTCTAGTATTATCAAGCACTTTTCATGCTTTTTCCCGTTCAAACACTAGACCTGGTATAATTATTTTGTTTACATAAGTATTTATTTCTAGATATAGAAATAGCGCCCGAAAAAATATTTTTTCTCGGGCGCTATTTCTTTCAACAATTTGTTTTATTCTTCCGACAGCTCTTCGATTTCTCCTGTAACTGTGTTCTGTGTCTGTACGGATGGGCGTGTTCCGGCAAGATTACGGAACCGAGAGCGGGATTGCTTGACCTCGCTAAGGGCGGCAGCAACTGCCTCCTCGGTACGTCTTAGCGCATCGTCGACATATTCGTTTGCCGCGCGCACAAGCTCCCTCGATTTTGCTTCGGAATTTGTAATAATTTCGTTGGCATGAGCCTTTGCGATTCGCGTAATCTCCTGCTCCTCAACAAGACGCCTTGCCTGATCCTCGGCCGCCTTGCGAATAGCCTCTGCCTCACGCTTCGCGTTTCCGACAAACTCGTCCCTCGCCGAAATAAGGCGCTTCGCCTCGGCAAGCTCAATGGGAAGCTGCGCTTTGATTTCGTCAAGAAGGTTGAGTACGCTCTCGCGGTTTACCATGCATTTATCCTTGCCAAGCGGAACACTCCATGCATCCGCAATGGTATTATAGAGGACTTCCAGCAACTCGGTTACTTCGTTTTCCATCTCGATATCCATAACTTACCTCCCATTAAGGATTTTATTGTTTATCTCCTCCGAAACAAGCTTCGGAACATAGTCTGAAAGGTCGGCGCCGTAAAGAGCAAGCTGCCTCACAGCCGTTGAACTGACATAAGTATATTCAAGCTTTGCGGTAATGAAAAAGGTCTCGAGCTCGGAGTTGAGCTTTTTGTTAAACACCGCCATAGTTGTTTAGTATACGTAATCAATGTGGTTTCTAAGGCCCTTGATAATAACGGGGATTTCATATTACTTCGAGTAATCGGCAAGGCGCACGATTGAACAGGT
>JAGPMA010000059.1 GCA_018053145.1 Oscillospiraceae bacterium
AGCTAAATTAAAATGGAAAATTGAATATATTTTTTTACCATATATACCCTTAAATACGATCCATCTCTGATAACATTGGCGGATTGGGAAATATTCTGCTTTGGAGTGCTTGAACTGGCAAAAAAAGGCTGGAGCTGTGCATAATGCCAAGGAAAAAGCCATAAACCGTGCATATTTGTAATGGTACATAAAAAGCAATCCCTGCAACACTTGCCGAAAATGAGAATTGGAGAATATCCCGAACTTGGTATTTTACCGGATAAATTAAAGAACAAGGAGCGGTTTTTACGCACCTTGTTCTTATGCTGTATTAATAAAACAGAAGCTATATTTGTTCTAATTGATTGCTGTAAGCATCGACTGTGGCGAGAGTTTGTCATCGCAGGAGGCAAGAGACTCTGCTTCCTCATCGGTTTCCACGGTATCTTTCACGCGCTCTGAGGGAAGTACGTAAGTCGGGACGATCTGTTTCACTAGAAGGTGTATTTCGCTTCTCTCATCTGATGCCGCAATACTGAGCTCTTTAAGCTTCTCGCTGAACTCATTCAAATCTATTGCAAGCGGCTGACAAATAAAAATTTTGTCGTTTTTTGTTGACTGCAACCCCTCTTCAGCCATAAGGAGTTCTTCAAATTTCTTTTCTCCCGGACGAAGTCCCGTAAAGACAATGTCTATATCTCTGTAAGGTACTTTGCCGGAAAGTCTTATCATGTTCTCCGCAAGTGATAGGATTTTGACCGGCTCTCCCATGTCAAGCGTGAATATTTCACCGCCCCGGGCATAAGCTCCCGCCTGAAGCACCAGTGACACCGCCTCAGTAATCGTCATGAAATACCGTATTATATCGGGATGAGTAACGGTCACTGGCCCGCCTTTGGCTATCTGCTTTTCAAAAATCGGTATTACACTACCATTGCTTCCGAGAACATTTCCGAATCTGACCGCAACAAATTCCGTTGCGGAAAGCCTGTCGTAGGTCTGGATGATCATCTCGCATATGCGTTTTGTCGCGCCCATAATACTCGTTGGATTGACAGCTTTGTCGGTCGAAATCATAACGAAGCGCGAAACTCCGAACTTGTCCGACAAACGGACGACGTTAAGGGTGCCGAACACATTGTTTTTTACAGACTCGTTCGGGCTGCTTTCCATAAGCGGAACGTGCTTGTGCGCGGCAGCATGGTACACAATGTCTGGGCTGTATGTGGAGAACAAATACTCTAACCTGCCCTTATCGCGAACAGAACCGATAAGCGATACAATTTTGATATTGGGATATTTTGAGGTCAGCTCATTGTTGACATACAAAGTACTGTTCTCATAAATATCAAAAATGATTAGCGTTGCTGGCTCACATGTCGCAAGTTGGCGGCAAAGCTCACTTCCTATCGACCCGCCCGCTCCCGTAACAAGCACGGTTTTACCCTTTATGTAACTGCTTATTTCGCTGCAATCCAGCTTTATCTGCTGACGTCCGAGCAAATCCCCTATCTCGATTTTCTTCAGCATAGAGAACATTGCTGTGTTGTTTACAATCTGATATACGCTCGGAAGGGTTTTAATAACGCACTTCGTATCCTTACATATGTTCAGAATCTCCTTGCGCGTTTCAATGCTTGCCGAGGGAATGGCCAATAAAATCTCATCGACTTGATAATTCTCTGCCGCCCATTGTATTTTCCTTCGTCCGCCTACTATCTTGACGCCGTTTGTGACCTTGCCGTGTTTGCTCTTATCGTCATCAATAACGCAAACGACTTTAATATTTGATAGATTCCTATCACTTATAATTTCACGGAGCAAAGAATTCCCGGCATTACCGGCACCAATGATCATTATATTCTTTCTGCCGTCTTCGCTATTTGTTTTGCCTGTAAATAAGTTTAAAAAAGCCTTGACAAGCCGATAATAAAAGCGTGTTGTCAGCGTAAACACCGTTAGAAATATCCCGATTAATACGTAAACGCTGGCATATATATCTACTTTAAGAATACTCGCTATTACGATAAGAGCAACTGTAGATAACAGGGATGCAAAGACTACCCTGATGGCCTCGCTGAGACTTACATATTCCCAAAGCCTGTTGTATAGCTTAAAGCAGGAAAAAATTAAAAAGTTCACAGGAACCCAATAAGGCATAGTCTTGAGAATCATTCCCAAAGCGTTCGGTGGAATTACCAAGTACTCAAGTTCATAGCGGACAAACAAGCTGAGATATTCCGCAAGGGCCAAGGCTACTATATCCAGAAAGGCCAGAAACGCTATTCGGAAACCATTATTCACTTTTAGTTTGCACATTTCTCCACTTCCAATTTTCCCAGTACAAATCTCTGTCACTGTTTTTGTGTTAAGCGCTTTAATTCCCACCCCGCTTCCAAAGCGTCTTAGTCTTCTTTATCTAATCAATTAGCCTTTAAGAATGGAACGCCCTCTTGCGTCGATTTTTTTCAGCTGGCTCTCGCCGAGCCTGTTGGAAATAAGTTTGAAGGCGAAATCCAGATTCGGCGGGTTTTCTCCCATGTTGTGACAATCCGAACCCAGAAGATGTATCTCATTTTTAGAGAGCATTTTCATCATTTTGCGCGCCAGTGAGCCGCCGTTAAAGGCTTCGCTGTTTACCTCAACTAAGACGTCGAGATCAAGGAGTTCTTTTATCTTCCCGTTTCGGCATTGGATCGGATAAAATCTTTCCAGATGCGCAATGATCGGAATTATCCCACGATTTGTAATCAGTCCATTAACTTCTTTTATTGTGAGAGACGACCACTCTGCAAACGGCATTTCAATAAGCAGGTATCTTGTTCCGTTTATGCAGAGCTTTGAAATATCGTTTTCCCTGCTCATTCCGACAAAAAACGCGACTTCCGAACCCAAGACAATCTGCGGGATCTCGCTTTCTCCGTCAATCTCCCGCATCAGCAAATCGTATTTTTCCTGCCGTCTTTCGATAAAACGCTCTATGCTCTCATCCTTAGCATAGTAGTGAGGTGTCGCCACCATTATATCGACGCCCATTTTCCAAGATAGCTTCAGCATTTTCAGCGACTCCGAGGCACTGCTGCTTCCATCATCCATTTCAGGCAAAATATGAGAATGAAAATCTATCATATAAAATTCTCCTGCCTAATAATAACGTACTATTGTTTTAATTCTCTATTTATCGCTTTTATGTGTTTCAACAGATGCTTTTTCATACCTGTTGGTCGCTTAGCTTTTATGGTTATGGACTGTACCCGTTCTATTCTGGTTGGCTGTATTATAATGGCTGTTGTAACCATATTTGCTGTAATGACCGTACTTGCCGTACTTGCCGTATTTGCCATAGCGTCCCAGCCTGCCGCCCGTTTTTACCGGTACTCCGTTGAGGATTATACCCAGGACGTTCGCGTCGACGAATTCCAGTTGGCCTATGGCTCTTGCTACATTTTCACGGTCCGACAATCCGGATCTTACCACGATGATTTCTCCAGATAAGAACTTTGACATAGCCATCGCATCCGAAACTATGTTTACTGGAGGAAGGTCTATGAAAATATAGTCATACCGGGTTTTTAATTCTTCCAACAGCTTGCCCATGCTTTCCGACCCGAGAAGCTCCGAAGGGTTAGGCGGGATATCTCCGGAAAGAAGAACATGAAGTCCCGAGAAGGGTGTAGGCTTAACAGCCTCTTTCAGAGTACTGAGGCCTACCAAAACGTTGCTTATCCCCGGAATTGCTTCCATATCAAGAAGCCTCGCGACTTTCGGCAATCTCAGATCGCCATCGATAAGCAATACACGCGCGCCTGTCTGAGCAACGGTTATCGCAAGATTAAGGCAGTTAATGCTCTTGCCGTCCATTGACTGGGCGCTTGTCATACCGACAACCTTACACCCTTCCGAGGGGATAGAGAACATGATGTTAGTTCTTAGGGTCTTATATTCTTCTATTATGGAAAACGGTGTTTTGTCATTTAGTATGAAACTGCGGTCATGCAGAATAGAGGCGTTGGCACGAGCAGCTTTCTGAGGGGAGCTAACAATTCTTTTGTTCATTTGTATTTCCTCCCACCTTTGCTGTCATACCTGTATTTCTCATTTCTTAATTGGTCGAAGTCTGAAAAGATCCCCAGAATCGGTAAGCTACTAAATTCCCCGATATCATCCTCTGTATATATTGTGGTATCAAACACATAAATCAGTATAAAAAGCAAACAGGACAGGACAAATCCGAGCAGGGCGCCAATTGTCGCGTTTCTTGTCATATTGGGTGATACCGGCAATGACGGAACTGTGGCTCTGTCAATTATCTTGACCGAGCTTCCCTCGACGATGTCCGTAATTATTTCCGGAGCCGTATCGGCAATGGCGTTTGCTATCTTCGCGGCTTCCTCTGGGGATGGATTGGTGATAGACACCATAAACACCTCGGTGCCGTTAATCGCGCCTGCGGATATCATTGAGTTTATATCCTCGATAGAATAGTTTTCACCGGTTTTTTCTATGACATTTTCAAGCAGGGCGTTCGACTGGAGTATCGTAATATATGTATCAACCAGCGACTTGGAAGCCGACATGTCAGCCGTCGTGACCGACGTTGAAAATTCGGTCTTGTTGTTGACGTACAGCCGGATTGACGCCTGATACTGAGGCGTAACAAAATACATAGTATATAGCAGCGTAACCACTCCAAAAGCAACCGTTGCGACAATAATAAACCATTTTCTGTTCCAAAGGCAGGAAACCACTTCCTGTATGCTTATTTCTCTAAATTCGTCCAAAATAATCCTCCTCATGAGTCGGGTTGTATTTTATGGATTATGAAGTGCCGTATCCCCATTAACATTTTTCAATAATAATTCAAAATCAGAACTATGTCGAATTGTGATGATCAATTCAGATAGCACAATTATGGATATATTTAATGAAAATGCAATATTAACCGATTTTTAATATTATATCATACTGAATAGTTAAATTACACACCAAAATATGCAAAATTTCGCTAAAATTATCATTTACTAATTAGCATTAATCACCATTTCCTAAGCTTGTCTAATGGTTTTCCCCTGCACGCCAATCAAGATATAAGGAGTAAGGTTCATCCATGCATCGGTAAGAATACTGTGGACATTTCACTATGTGTATGTCTATTACTTAAATTATTTTTGCTATTCTCAAACAACTAAAACATTACTCAAAACAACCCGATGTTTATTGCGGTCAAATACCGCATGCCTTCAGTGCAATGAGCAGTACTCTAATACAAATAATCTGCAGAACAATCTTTTTCATTATGATTGCGTTTTTAGTTTTCTAGATGTATAATGATGTAGTATATCCATAACTTGGGTGTGTCTCAAAAGAAATTATATCAAAGATCGATAAACACTTTATGACGATTGGATTTAATGCTCAAAATAGCGTTGAAATTTGTAAATCAATAAAAGGTGTGTGCGTATGAAACGGGCTACCAAGTTTCCCCTTATACTTCTTGCAGTTCTAATCTTTGCCGGCGGTTTGATTGTTATTTACCAATGGGATAACATTAAAGCAATTTATGTCGCTAAAACTCATACCAGTGAAGAAATAGAGGCGATGATCGATAAGAACAATGAGCTTAGTAAAGAGGCAGTTTCGGATCTTGATGTTCGTGAGCTTACCGATCAGGAGCGGGAAGCTCTGGAGAACGGGGAGCTTGACAGCGATGAGGCGCTCAACAGAATTCTGGAAACCGAGAAAAATACATCATTTGAAGAAGCAGATGATACTTCTACCGAATCTAAGCCTGAGAGGGATTATAAAGCTGAACTATCAAGCCTTATCGGACAGGTTTATATACTCGAAGCAACATTTTCAGGCGCGCTTGACAACCTTGTAAGCAGTGCTGTTGCCGAATACAAAGCACTACCCGCTGAGCAGCATACAGATGCAAAAAAATGGGAAATTGGCATGAAGTATCTCGGAACTGCAGCATCTATGGAAGCAAACTGCGACCAGCAGATGGAGGCAATCCTCAGTCAGATTAAAAGCGTCCTTACTGCCTCGGGAGATGACTTAGAACTGTTAGACCAGATTAAGAGCGCTTACAGAAACGAGAAAATTCTCAAAAAGGATTATTATTTATCGTTGTATTCGTGAGAATTATTATAGTGGAGGAATAAAATGAAAAGGTACGTAAAGCAATTACTGTCATTGGCAACTGCGATAGCGCTGGTTCTTTCGTTAGGCACAACTGCGCTCGCAGCAGGTTTTTCGGACATGCCGGCAACAACCCACTGGGCGTATAATGCGCTTAACTCTGCAGTTGAAAACAATCTGATAAAAGGTGACGGGACCAGGATTTACCCTGAGGCTAACCTTAAGAGAGCTGAGATGGCGGCACTCATCAACCGCGCTTTCGGCGCAACACAAGCGGCAAACATCAGTTCATTCACAGATGTTCAGGCAAGCGCTTGGTACTACAGCGATATTGCAAAGGCCGTTTTGATGGGGACTTTTAAGGGTGATAGTTCAAACACTATGAGACCCGAAGGCTCGATTACCCGGCAGGAAGCTTTCGTAGCTCTGGCAAGAGCCATTAAACTGACCGCAGGGAACGCATCGGTTTTAGACCGGTTTACCGATAAGACCCTTATTGCGGATTGGGCTAAGGGTGCCGTGGCCGCAATGGTGTCGGCAGGCTACATAAACGGTGCTGACGGGAAGCTGAACCCAACCGGCACTATCACTCGTCAGGAGTTTGCGCAGCTCATGTATAACACTGTAAAGACCTATATTTCTACGGCAGGTACTGTAACCTCTGTTGCTGACGGAAATGTAATGGTTAATGTTGCCGGTGTTACACTTCAGAATCTTACAGTTAAGGGTGACCTTATTGTTGGTGATGGCGTTGCAAACGGCGATCTCACTCTTTACAATGTTAAGGTAAATGGAAGACTAGTCGTTCGCGGCGGCGGCGAAAACTCTATTAAAATCATTAATGGCTCATCTGTAGGCAACATTGTTATCTCCAAGAATGCGGACGGTACTGTACGTGTGTATTCTGACTCCTCAAGCACTATCGAAATTATAAACATTCCAGATGGTAAAGACGGGGTAATAATTGATTGTGATATCGAATCCCTGACAATTGAGGGAGCGACTGACGTTTTGATTAAAGGTGCAGTCGGAACTGTTGTGGTTGAAAAAGAAGCTGTTGGCGCAGTAATCAACGTTGTATCGGGTGCAACTGTTGGAAAACTGGAAACCAATGCAAACGGTGTAACCGTCAGTGGCGAAGGCAAAATAACCGCTGCAACTGTAAACGGAAATAATACTGCTGTCAATGTCGTCGGTACAACTGTTACTGTCGGAACAAGTGTTACCGGCACAACAGCAAACGGTGAAACTGTTGAAGGTGGCACGGAGGTCGTTGTTGAGGCCCCCACTACCCCCGGCGGAGGCGGTGTTCCCGTAAGCTATGAATCGCAGATTGAGGCATTGTTTGTTCTTGGCGTATCTGAGTTAAATTCAATGCAGTCTGATTCGGTTCTGGGTTTTAACGGAACGACTAATACTATAACATGCAATATTGTCAGTACGAGTAAGACTGTCGACCAGGCAATCAGCGCTATCACGACTGCATTGGACGGACAAACCGCTGAAAGAAAGCAACACATAAAGGGCCATATAGCGACGTTCGTAAAGAGTATTACTGTTAGTTCCAGAACTCTTAATGTCAGCAGCAGTACGACATCTGTCGAATTATCTACGTTTATTATCAACGGGTTCAATATTCCAAACACTGCTGCAGCTCTCTCAACCTTTGTCGGAAAGAACTATACTGTGACAGTAACCGATGTTAATAACAATATTTTTACATATACGTTGACGGTATCATAATGCGCAATGCAACGCCCCAGTACCCTGGACCAGAAATAGCTGACAGCGGAAAAGTGGGGCACAGAATATGGAACGTTGATAAAAAATCAGGGCCGAGGTTTTTGACCTCGGTCCTGAAAATTTGGACAGTATTAAAGATGCCGCCTATTTAAGCGTCAAGCAGGAGGTCAGAATTTATGGCACAGACGTGCGGGCACCGAATTGTCGAACTGAATTTTCGATACGGCAGAAAATTTTGTGTAAAAGTAAATAAGGGACTTCCTTTCAGGCGAGAATTCAAGTAATAAGAATTTTTAATCTGGAAGGAAGTTTTTTATATGTCAACAATACCAGCAGAATTGATGAAAGATTAGCTCCACCCTTCATCCGCTTTTTGGAACGCAAAGCATACCCGCTGAGCTTCCGGTTCGAAAATGACCAATTTGTGTTTCGCGTCCTCACGCTCTTTTCGATACCCGTACCGTGTCCGGAAAACCTGGTTTCCGGCGGCGTTGTTTCGTTCATGTGCCCAAAGAATATTTTGGCTCATATTGTTGATTTCTTCTTTCGCAACGGACGCCAGTACTGACAGTTACAGGTGCTAGCAGGCCGATGACGATGCTTTTATTCTTCGTAGAAGGGACTCCAATCCACATAACATTGTATTAGCGTCTCTTCATGGTTAGTAGACGTTCCATAACATCGTCCTGCGGGTTTACACCGCTGTAACCGGTAGCGCAATTCTCCCGCACGATTCCAAAAATTTCACCCCACAGACGATTCGTCTGACTCATATAATTTTGGCTCATGCTTACGTAAGGAGACGCAATTGCCATTCCGGTAGTCGGATGTTTTGCAAGATAGCCTGTGCTGGATATTATGCCCTCACAATGAATCCACCTCGCTGCCGCCATTGAATAGCGCTCCAGCAGTTGCGGAGATATCAGAGCGGAACAACCGCGCCCATCCAGCCACTTCCATGTGGTTTCATAAATCTCGCGCGCCTGCAAAACACTGCCGTCACGCTGAACGGCAGATAGCATATCGCTCGGCTTTGGCATATCTAACCCTTCAAGCCCGACGGCATCATTAAATTCCATTACAGTCAGTTTTCTCTTGCCGGGATTGCCCTCGGCGATTTTATCTGACAGTGGTTTTTTAGGCCTGCCGCCCATCCCAGTGGCGGGTCCGCGGTTTCCGATAACAATCACTTCCTAAAATACTTATTGGTTAATACCCTAAAAACTTTCGCGTTTTTTAACACGAAGGGCCACGCCGCTGTCCACTTCGGTTTTGCCCGGAGATAGATACGCCCCGGGGTATCCGCAGGCAGAAGCCATGAGCCGCCGCACTGCCGTGGCATTGAGCCGTCATACAGCAGCGCAGCGGGCACATAATTTTCACCTGCAAATGTACGGGACAAAACGGACTAAAAGGACAAAAGTGGCTACCAGACCTTCAGCGCAAACGCCTTAGACTTTTTGCTGATGCGATAATGCCAGTTGAGTTCATTGGGGTCAACGGGCTCGTAGCCTGCTTGAAGCATGGCATCTTTGAACTCGTTATTAGTAAGGTAGATGCCTGTGTCACGGTGCAACAGATGCTTGATGCCATAGCTGGTGTGACCATCAAGCGGCGTTTTGCGTGGGGTGATGCTCTCGGCAATCCAGCCCATGACCGTGTCGATTTCCTCCTGCGGGTGGCTGGTGATTAAGCTATTGTCGATGTATCCGTTCTCGTTTGAGTACGGCCTTCCGTTAATCATCATGATGATGTTTCTTCCTTCCTTATTGTTTTATGTATAGCTTGGGATAAGACTGTGTACCCGTCCGTGATGGTTGCTATCTGTTTGATCCGTAAAGGCTTTCTCATCTAGGGTCTGCTTCCTCTCCGTAAAACTCAAGGATGTGGCCGCAGGCAGCACAGCCGTAAAAGTCCGGCTCCGGCTTTCCGGTGGCTTTGTCTACTGCCGGATTCATGCGTTCACCACAGGCAGGGCAGTTCAACTCGTGTACCATAACGCTGTGCTTGTCCGGTACAATTCTGCCGTCGGGGTAAACGCGGTAGAGTGCTGTGGTGCCGTCGGCATACTCCGCCAGACGGAAACTGTATCCACACTCCTCCTGTACGGCCCACATCATTCCGCAGAAGTGGATACTTTGGTCAGTACGATGTACCCCTCAGGAATGGGCATCAGGTTTTTTACGATATTTTTCATTTGAAATTTCTCCTTCATACTGTTTTTTGATGTTTTTGTAACCACGGGTAGCCGCACAAATCCGAGAGTGGCTACGACGCAGAGGGGTAGAATATGCTGCAATTTCAAGGAATTTATACTAAAGTATCCACTGTAACCATTGTAGCCACTATATACATATCTCGTATGGGGCAAATGTAATATCACTTCTCCATAACTCGTCTTTATAATTATATGTATATAATGGTGTGTGTCGCTCAAATGGTGGATACAGTGGCTACAGTGGGTACGGATGCCTGTCATGCCGTTTTGCCGGTCAACGGCTGTATGGGGTCTCCCAGAAACTCTTCCTCCGGCGGCATACAGTTGGTAAGAGTCAGATTGGCACAGATTACCCGAAGGTTTACGCCCTGAATCCGTTTCTGAGTCTGGGAGCGCTTTTTACCATCAGAGTCGTAGTTGGTGGCGATATACCCGCGCTCCTGAAAGCCTTTGATGCACTTGGTATAGGAAAAACCGCTTTCCTCAAGCGCCTGACGCAGATTTGTACTGATGATGAAGACATGGTTTGGTTCTATTGTTCCATAGCAGGGAACGGACTCCTGCGCGAAACGCTTCCGGTTAGCCGCAACCCAGTCCTTCACAAAACTCCATGCACGCTCGACGACATCCTCCTTTTCCAGTGACTTTGCGTTCGTCAGCAGCGAAATGCCGAATTGCAGTGCTTCCTTATGAGCCTGTTCTTCGGACTGTCCAAATATGGACTCTCCTGCATACTCGTCAGCCAACGACAAGACGGCGATGTTGTCCAGAT
>JAGPMA010000003.1 GCA_018053145.1 Oscillospiraceae bacterium
AATTGTTAAATGCCAAAGAAGAAAGAAGAAGAAAAAATAAACAGAAGGACAAACTCAATCAAGAAAAAATGGACGACCTCTATCGCGCTTTTGAAACGCAGATTATATTCTCGGCAAACGTTATCGCCACGTGCTTGAAAATCAGCCTGTATGTGAGCTACCAGAGGCTATCCAAAATATTAAGGTCGGAGATAACTTTCAGGTGTTTCGCATTTTGAAACTAGTATATGATAAAAACGAGAAGACACTGGACAAACTCACGACCGTTTACCATACGCTTACGTCATATACGGACGCAAGCATCATTATGATTCTTATTAGCGATGGAAGTGCTGCCGAGCTGTACTGTGGTGTTGCCTGTCGTGATATCGGGGATAAATCGCAGTGCGATAGCGGCAAGCGTGGAAATCAGTGTACAATTTTGCGTTCTGCGCTAGAAGCTAATTTTCCCGGCGGTGAATTTGCGACCTATGACGGAACTGGGAACAAAGGCATTGACCGAGTTGAACTGATTGACCGAGTATTCCGAAAAAAGGGAGTTGTTTCTGCTGTAACCGGAGTCGCAGCCCTTCGCGGTGAAGGAGAACACAAGAGCGTGGAGTTTGTGCAGGGGCTCGAAAAACTAATTGACGCTATGCGTGGAAAGCCGTTTTCGGCGGTTTTTATTGCGGACTGTATGCAAACAACGCAAATCGAATCAATGTGTGCCGACTATGAGGATGTTTATTCGGCTATTTCGCCTTTTGCACAGAGTCAGCTTACACGAAATTTTAGCGCTGGAACAACAGATACTGATAGTCTTATAGAGGGTGTGACTGACACTACCAATGAGAGCGTATCTAATTCAGAGAACCACGGCACCGCAAGGGGACGGTTCAAGGCGAATACTATTGGGGGAAACGTTGGTGGGAAACTAGGACCTGTTGATGTCGGAGTCTCTTATAACCACTCGACCGGTACAAGCGAGAGCGAAACAGATGCGGTTGGTACCGCAATAACCACTGGGAGTGCAAAATCGTTGTCTTCGCAGAACTCTGTTGCAAAGTCAATTAGTAACACAACAAGCGACGGAGTGCAGATTACATATCAGAATCGCTCAGTTAAAACCCTTATGGAGAGAATCGATGAACAAATCCAGCGACTGCGCTCATGCGAAGACTATGGAATATACGACTTTGGCGCGTATTTTATCGCAGAAACTACTCCAATTGCGAAAACAGCGGCATCTGTATATAATTCGCTAATGCGCGGTGAAAAATCTTCTGTTGAGGCTTCGTCTGTAAACACATGGACTGACAAAAATGGCCAAATTACGATTGAGTATTTGAAGCGAATGTATCATCCGCAAATTGCCATTCCTGATTTCAGCAATAAACCCACAGCGGATAATCAAGGTAATGCTGTTTTTCCACTGATTTCGGTGACTCCAACAGCGCTTGTCAGTGGGAAAGAACTTCCTATACACATGAGTTTGCCTAAAAAATCCGTTAAAGGTGTTGCGGTTTTGGAATGCGCAGAATTTGGAAGGGAAGTTCTGACATACTCCTTTATGCAAACTGAAGATATTCCGTTGGGGAATATCTATCATATGCGCAAGCCTAGCGATATTCCCCTTGCACTCAATGCCAACAGCCTCACGGCGCACACCTTTATTACCGGATCTACTGGTGCGGGGAAGTCAAATACAATCTATACAATGTTAGACAGATTATGCTTGTCAGGTGACAACAAGACACATTTTCTTGTGATTGAGCCTGCAAAGGGCGAATATAAGGATGCACTTGGCGGATGCAAAGGAGTCTCGGTATTTGGAACGAACTCAAAAATAGCGCCGTTGCTGCGGCTTAATCCGTTTTCGTTCCCGGCTGATACGCACGTGCTAGAGCATATTGATCGCCTAATTGAAATATTCAACGCCTGCTGGCCAATGTATGCGGCTATGCCGGCAGTGTTGAAAGCAGCGGTAGAAAAGGCATATATAAATGCGGGCTGGAGCCTTAGCGCGTCGTCGTGTCCAAGCGGGCGCTTTCCCACATTCAGGAATGTAATGGACGCATTACCAGAAGTGATCGACAGCAAGGGCTTTTCAAAGGATACGCAGGGGGACTATAAGGGGGCGCTATTAACACGCATTGAATCCCTCACAAATGGTATCAACGGGCAGGTGCTTTGCTCGCAGTTCGAGTTGACCGCTGAGGACTTGTTCGACCGCAATGTCATTGTTGACTTAAGCCGTGTTGGCTCAATGGAAACGAAATCGCTACTGATGGGTATTCTCGTCCTAAAGCTTCAGGAACACCGTATGGCTGAGCGCTCTGATGGAAAAAACAAGCCCAACAGCGGGTTGCAGCATATTACTGTTTTGGAAGAAGCACATAATCTGCTTCGGCGTACATCTTCAGAGCAAACGCAGGAAAGCTCTAACTTACAGGGCAAGTCGGTAGAAATGCTGGCTAACGCCATCGCAGAGCTGCGTAGCTTCGGCGAAGGCTTCATTATCGCTGACCAGTCACCGGGGTTGCTAGACATGGCGGTTATTCGTAACACCAACACCAAAATCATTATGCGCTTGCCTGATGAAGGTGACCGCGAGCTTGTCGGAAAGGCAGCTGGTCTGAACGACGATCAAATTATTGAACTCTCAAAGCTCGAAACAGGCGTCGCGGCGATTTTCCAGAATGAATGGCTGGAACCGGTGCTTTGCAAGGTAGAGAAGTTCACGGATATGCACACGTTTTCATATCAATGCAACAATAAAGAATTTGCATTACAGGAATTATTTTTAAAAGAACTTATTGCGCCTCATGATGAACGCAGAAAATTTACTATGGATGAAGTTGACCAAATCAGTCGATGGATTGATGCTCTTGATACAAGCTCTGCGGTGAAGCAGATTTTGCATCAAGGTGTTGTAGATGCGTTACCCGAAGACAAAGTTGGATATGCATTGTACTGTGCAGTTAAGGGAAAAAGCCTTCTGGAGCAGGTGCCGCTAGAACAAAATCAAAATATCGCTCCCTCGATAATAGAGGCAAACATTATGGATTCGCTGAATATCAGCAGAGAATTGTCGGAAGAAATACGTAAAATTGTCTGCATTTATGCCTCCGAGCTGGTAAAAGAGAATATTGCTTATCGTGACACGTTGCGGTACTATGGGGGAGACGTCAAATGAGTTTAACCAAATTCGAAGGCGTTATCTCGGAAACAACTGAAAACTTGCGTAGCAAAGTCTCTGCTGACTGCAAAGGAAACAAGCCCGAATTGCCGGATGACTCGGGAAAGCATAATTACAAATGGGAGTTGCCGGATGAGGCTGGAGAACAACTTAACAAGTTGGAGTTGCCGGATGACTCGGGGAAACATAACTGCAAATGGGAGTTGCCGGATGAGGCTGGTGAAAAATCATATAAGACCGAACTGCCGGATGATTCGGGAAATGATTTGGGAAGTAATAATGGACGAGAAACTGCGAAACCTCATTTGCAAGAAAAAAATGAAGCAGAGCCGGAGTCCCAACGTTTTGAAATGAATATTAAACAAAAAGAAACATCTGTTGAAGAAAAACTGACAACCGATGAGAAAACGGCACCCGATTTGTTAGTAGACGATATAGAGGGTGACAAAACTGAGGGACCTGATGATTCTGGTAAGCGTGAATATGATACTGAACTGCCAGATGATCCGGGGGAGAAAGATATTTATGCGAGAGTAGTTCTGCGGAAGGATGTCAAAGAACAGATATTTCGAGATGCACCGAAAGATAAAGATAATAATCCGTTAGACCCTAATACTGGTCTACCAATAAAGGGAACACCAGACATTGGACATAAACCTGGGCACGAACATTGGCGTGAGCGGATACGTGCAAGAGAGGAAAAGTTAACACGAGAAGAATTTATTGAAAAGATGAACGACCCCGATATCTACCAGCTTGAAGACCCATCAAATAATAGATGCCATAAATATGAGGATAAAGGTGACGAAACAGTATGAATATTATCGATGCTGTCCTTTCAAATAAGGAAGAATGCATAAAAATGGTCATCAAAGAGGATGCCGATTTAAATATTAAAGACATGGATACTGGATTTACAGCTCTTCATTATTGCGCACAAAACCATGATTTTTTAACTGCAAAAACGCTTATGGAAGCAGGCGCAAAAGTTGATGAAAAGGACACTTATGGGAACACTCCATTGTTCAAGGCCGTGTTTTTCTCGAAGGGCGAAACTGATTTAATTAAACTACTCTTAGCATTTAATGCAAATCCGGACGAGAAGAACAATGCGGGCGTTAGTCCTAGAGAGTTGGCTAGCTCAATTACTAATTTTAATGTCAGTAATTGCTTTAAGTAAAATTACCCTGTGCCGCTTGGACCGGAGACCGTTAATGTTCTATATGAAGCACGATATGCGGAGAGCGTCTTAGAAATTGTTATGGGTAGCATGGGACGTATGTTTTTGATAATAGGCACTCGCTTTACCGGAAAATGCTCTCTCGAAGGGGGCCGTCCGGTGCGAAAAAGTCGAACTATACATGAGCAATGGATGAGAGCAATAGCGCAAATAATACGCCGGCCCCGCGTTAAAATGAAAGCAAATCGGCTACGCGCGGACTTGGCTTGATGCCAAAGAGAACCATGCCTTGACGAAACCGTTCTGACAAGGAAACTATTGAAACCATGAAAATGCATCGGGCAACGCCACTCTCTAGACCAACGCTCTTATACAAGGAGCGGTGAACATTAAAAGTTAATATCAAACCCAAGAGCGCGCCGTATGGTGCGCTCTTTTTTTGGAGGTACACCATGAAACGAAGTAATGGAAAAGCAGGCTTTCTCGTTTGGACGGCTCTTGCAATTCCTGTGGTATGGCTGGCGGTCATCGTCGCACAGTGCTGCGGTGGGGGAGTAGGACTATTCAACTGGCTTGCCGCCATGAACGCGGCCGTTCAAGCGCCATTGGCCCTTCACATTACACCCTACACTCTCAAGACTGTGACCGTTGCCCTTGCCGCCTACGGCTTTGCTGTGGCGTGGAACTACGCGGAGCGTGGCAACCGTCGCCCCGGCGAGGAGCACGGTAGCGCAAAATGGGGTAATGCACGCAAGATTAATGCTTGTTTTCGGACGAAAAAAACAGACCGTTACATTCTGATAACCCGCCACATTTCCATGAGCATGAATGTTCGTGCTCTGGCGCAGGAGCACCAGACTAACCACAATGTTCTGGTGGTGGGCGGATCGGGTAGTGGCAAGACCCGCTACTTTATTAAGCCGAACCTAATGCAGGCGGATTGCTCCTATATCTGCTGCGACCCCAAGGGGGAAACTTACCGCGCAATAGGGTGCTTGCTTGAAAACGAAGGCTATGACGTAATCATCTTAAACCTTGTGGACATGACGCACTCTGACTGCTACAACCCTTTTTGCTATCTCCACTCCGACACCGACGCACTGAAACTGGTGACAAATCTCATTTCCAACACCACGCCAAAGAAGTCTTCCACGAACGACCCCTTTTGGGATAAGGCGGAAACGGCGCTGCTGACAGCTTTTATCCTCTACCTTATGCACAACGCACCGCCCGAGGAGCAAAATTTTCCCACGCTGATGTACATGATTGAAAATGCCGCCGCCCGCGAGGAAGACGAAAATTACAAAAGCCCGGTTGACCTCATTTTTGACGATTTGGAGCGCGTTGAGCCGGAAAGCATTGCGCTCAAAGAGTACCGCGTGTTTAAGCAGGCGTCCGGCAAGACAGCAAAATCCATTTTGGTCAGCACAGCGGTGCGATTGGCTGCGTTCAATCTGCCAGCGTTGGCGAACATCACCAGCCGCGACGATTTGGCGCTCGGCACATTGGGCGACCGTAAGCGAGTCATTTTTGCGGTCATTCCCGACAACGACACCAGTTTCAACTACATCGTCGGCATGCTCTATTCTCAAGCGTTCCAAGAGCTGTACTATGCTGCTGATAACCGATATGGCGGCAGACTCCCCATGCCGGTTCGCATTCTCATGGACGAGTTTGCGAATGTTGCTCTACCAGACGATTTTGAGCGTATTTTGTCCACCTGCCGTAGCCGTGAAATCTCTATCAACATCGTGGTGCAAAATATGGCGCAACTCAAGGCGTTGTTCAAAGACAGCTGGGAGAACGTTACCGGCAACTGCGACACCCTGCTGTTTTTAGGTGGAAACGAGCAAAGCACTCACGAATACATATCCAAATTTCTAGGAAAGGAGACAATTGATACCCGGACGAGGGGCATTACAAAGGGGCGCAGCGGCTCCAGTAATACAAATTATCAAAATACTGGTCGTGAGCTACTTATGCCAGATGAGGTGCGGATGCTCTCGAACCGCCGTGCGCTGCTATTTATTCGCGGCAAGAGGCCTGTAATAGACCTAAAATATGATCTCAAGCGCCACCCAAACTACAAACGTATTTCCGACGCTGGTAAGCCGCCATATGAGAGAAACTTTGACCCGCCCCATTATGAAAAGCTCGACCTCTCCTACGAGGTTGATCTAAAAAACATTGAAATTATTGAGGAGTTACAAGATGAATGATAAAATAACGACCCTCTCAACGCGAGAGAAAAAGAAACGCGCTAAGCGACGCTACTTTACGGCGGCGCTCACATTCGCCACGCTCTGCCTGTTTGCAACTCCCGCCTTCGCTGCCGGTGAAGATCCACTAAACGCCATCAACAACCTATCCACTTTCGTCTTTGCAGGGATTCGCGCTATCGGCATTATCCTGTTGGGCTGGGGCGTGGTACAAATTGGTATGAGCCTGCAATCCCACGACCCTTCTCAGCGCAGCACCGGCTTCCTGACCTTCTTCGGTGGACTGATGATTGCCTTTGCAAAGGAAATCCTGGACATGATTTTGAAGTAAAAACACTGTTTGCCCTTCTCGACCGAGAGGGTCAAACGCTTAGATAGCCCAGAAAAAGTAATTGGGAGGTGAGCGTACCAATGCTCTGCATACGACGTGTTTGTCACACAAGGCAGCTTGTCAGGAACGGGATACGGGTAATACGACAAAAAATGATAAAGATGGTGGGAGGACCGCCCTATGCGGCTCCTCCCACACTTTTGACAGCATCAGAACGGCTTAATGCAGATAAAACCGCTCTGATGCTGCCAAACACCCATTGGTGGCACAAGATTTATCTTTTGATTTTTTGCATGCCATAGAGGCCTGTGCTATGATTTTTTCGTGAAGCATGGGCCGCGTCAATATGAAAGGAGATGGAAGAACTTGACGGGGTCAGACTATAACCAAGAAAAACGCACCTATACCGTGCGGGAGGTTGCTGAATTGCTGGGCATTAGTAACACTGCGGCATATTCGTTGGTCAAAAAGCAAGCTTTCAAAACCGTACGGATTGGCACGGCTATTCGTATTTCCAAAGCCTCTTTTGATGAATGGCTTGATGCACAAAGCAAATAATTAAAGGAGAATCATTATGGCATCTGTTAAGAAAAGAAGGGACGGATTTGCCGTCGTATACTACTACACCAATGACGCGGGCGAAAGAAAACAAAGGTGGGAGCAATACGCCTCCTACAGCGAAGCCCATAAACGTAGAGCAGAGATTGAATATAAGCAAAACAAGGGCGATTTTATCGCACCAAATAAGCAAACAGTCGCAGTTTTCATGGAGGACTTTGTCAGCTTGTATGGTCCCAAAAAGTGGGGCACTTCCGTTTATGAAGGCAACACAGCTTTAATTGCAAACTATATAATTCCTATCATTGGTGACATTTGTGTTCAAGATGTCTCCAACAGAGCGGTTGACTTGTACATCCAAAAGCTTCAAAAGACAAAACCCGTTGAGCACAACGGGAGAAAAGCTAAGGATGAGTTCTTGCCTCCGGCTAGTATTGAAAAAATCATTAAGTTACTGCGTTGTGCTTTTAAACAGGCAGTTCGCTGGGAAATCGTTCCCAAAAATCCCTTTGATAACGCAGTCCTACCAAAGGTCGAGCGCGTTCGCCGAGAAATTTGGAACGCAGAAATGATAAAAATAGCACTTGACCAATGCACAGATGCAAAGTTGTATCTGGCGATGAACCTCTCGTTTGCCTGTTCAATGCGTTTAGGAGAAATTTTGGGGCTTACATGGAACAATGTACACATAAGCGATGCAGATATTGCAGAAGACAATGCTTACGTTTACATCGACAAGGAGCTTTCGCGCGTTTCAAGGGAAGCTATGGAGGTAGTGGGTGCTGCGGGTATCATCAAGGTGTTCCCAATTGTCATGTCCACATGTTCCTCAACGCGTCTAGTCCTCAAAAATCCCAAAACGGAATCTAGCGTACGCAAGGTCTGGCTGCCAAAAACTGTGGCATACATTCTACGAGAGTGGCAGGAATCTCAGCAAAAACAGAAGGATTTTCTCGGTGATGAATATTTGGATTATGATTTAGTCGTAGCGCAATCCAACGGACGCCCCTGTGAAATCAAGCTGATTGATAATGAATTCAATCGCTTGAAAGAGCGTGCAGGACTCCCTAACGTGGTTTTTCATTCGCTTAGGCATTCCAGCACTACCTACAAGTTGAAGCTCAATCGTGGTGACATAAAGGCTACACAAGGGGATACCGGCCACGCAGAGAGCGATATGGTCACTAAGGTATACGCGCACATTTTGGACGAAGATCGCAAAATAAACGCACAGATATTTGAAGCAGAGTTTTATTCGAACCCGGATTTAAGAGAAACCAAAGTCCCGACACAACAGCCTTCAGGTGCGAATGTGGAAGCTCTAATTGAACAGCTCCGCCAGTCGCCTGAGCTTGCGGCGGCGTTGGCCGGACTTATTGCGAAACCCGTTGGCTAATACCGTATTAGCCAAAACGGTGCCAAACTGGGGAAATGGTCAAAAACGGTTCGCGTAATTATATGGTGCCAATGGTGAAAAACAAAAGCAAGTAAAGAAATAAACAAATTTGTTTTTCTAACTTTTCACGAAAGAAAAACACTGTATTTCGTTGGAAATACAGTGTTTTTGGTACGCTCGCCCGGATTCGAACCGGGGGCCTTCTCCTTAGGAGGGGGACGCTCTATCCATCTGAGCTACGAACGCGAATATGAAATTTGGTGCCGGAGGTTTTAGAACACCTTCCGCTTAGGAGGCGAACGCTCTATCCTGCTGAGCTACGGAGACGTATTGAGTCGGGATGCGGTAAAGTAAGAAAGATGTGCGTGGATGAATAGAGCGTTCGCCTTTTTTTTGCGCGGAGGGGAAAAATTAAAATCAGCGAACGGGGCCCCCACGAAACGAGTTTAGTGGGTTAAATAAGGCTCTATCCGAATATGCTGCGGAATAAATCTCTTGTTTGGTACTTGCGTATTCTAACTCATTTTACTTACCGTGTCAATAAGCGGACTTATCAACATCGGACATTCATCGGCACGCCATAGGTCGAAAATCTGACCGGTTGACTGGTGTCAAAGTTGTCGATTGCTTTTATTAAACCAATACAGCCAACCTGAAAAAGGTCGTCGACATTTTCTCCGCGCGAGGCAAATTTTTGTATTACCGATAGCACCAGCCTCAAATTTCCCGAAATCAGCTTGTCTCTTGCTTCCTTGTCACCTTTCTTTGCGAGGGCTAAAAGCTCCATTGTTTCATCGTTCTTCAGTACCTTGAGCTTCGCAGTGTTTACACCGCATATCTCTACTTTGTTCAGCAACTTCATTACCTCCCTAACGATGGATATTGGATAGTATTTCCCTAATATGTTGCTTTCATTCTTCTATCTAAGGAAGAATAATGTCAACCGAAGACATAAGCAAGGTTGACAATACAGGCGTAATAATATAAAATGATAAAAAAACTTAAGATAGGAGCTGTCTTAATGTCGACAAAAAATGATGTGCTGTCTGTGCTTGAGCGCGAGCGAAATCGCTACATTTCGGGTCAGGAGCTTGCCGAAACACTGAAGATATCCAGAACTGCGATATGGAAAGCGGTGAAGGCTCTTGTGGAAGATGGACACAAAATAGCGGCAATTAATAATAAAGGATACAAGCTTGAGACGGGAAGCAACGTGCTCTCTGAAGAGGGGGTTCGCGTCAGTCTCCCTGATGAGTTGAAGCAATGCCAGATCAAGGTTTTTAGTATTGTTGATTCCACCAATACTCAGGCAAAAAAGCTTGTTATGGAAAAAGCCTCACACGGAACGATAATTTTGGCCGAAGAGCAAACAGCCGGACGCGGAAGATATGGTAAGAGCTTTTTTTCTCCGCGCGGTGTCGGACTTTATATGAGTGTGGTACTTAAACCGAGCTTGGGTATGCCTGAGCCGCAAATGATTACGATAGCGACAGCGGTTGCGGTTTGCAGCGCAATTGAAAAGCTTACAGATAAAAAACCGCAGATTAAATGGGTTAACGATATTTACTTGGACGGCAAAAAAATCTGTGGAATACTGACCGAGGCTGTGACGGATTTTGAAAGCGGAAGCATTGAAAGCATCGTTGTCGGTGTAGGCGTGGACTGCACGACGGAGGACGCTATAATACCGGAGGAACTTCGAGACATAATCGGCTCGTTGGGCGTTCAAGAGCTTTCGCGCAATCAATTGGCGGCGGAAATCGCATCGGGAATACTTTCTGGCTTTGAAAATCTCGGCAGCAGAGAAATAATCGAAGAATACAGAAAGCGCTCACTGATGTTAGGAAGAGAAATCACCTTCATACGCGGAAACGAAAAGCTTTCCGCTATGGTTACCGGAATAAATGATTCCGGAAGTCTTCTGGTTCGTCTTGCTTCGGGGGAAGACCTTTCCTTATCCAGCGGAGAGGTTACAATCGGAAGCATATTAAAGCAGTAAGCTGAGGAGAAATTGCTGATGAAAAACCAAAACGAAAAAACATTGAGTACAAGGGGAATGGTGCTGTGCGCGATGTTTACAGCGCTGATTGCAATCGGCGCTTTTCTTCGAATACACCTGCCCATTTCGCCTGTTCCTTATACAATGCAGTTTCTTTTTGTTAATCTAGCCGGAATACTATTGGGAAGCCGAAGGGGATTTTTGGCTGTTGGCTTATACATTATACTTGGCCTTGTGGGTGTTCCGGTTTTTTCTACGGGCGGCGGATTTGATTACATTTTCCGTCCCACCTTCGGCTACATTCTGGGCTTTGCGCTTGGAGCTTGGCTGGCTGGCTTAGTATCTGAGCACGGCACAAACACCATTAAGACATATCTTTTAGCAGGATTTGTGAATTTCACTGCAATCTTTGCTCTTGGTCTGATTTATTGCTATTTTATTTCGAACTACTATCTAGCAACGCCTATAGGAGTAAAGAAGCTTCTGCTAACGGGATTTTTGTACTTTGTACCTATAGATGCTTTTCTTGTTATTATTAGCGCCATACTTGCCAAAAGGCTTCACCCGATGCTATATATCGGTAAAGCGAAGGTTTAATTTATTGCATATGGGTATTTATTGGTATATAATGCACCCGTTAAAAATAGCTGTATAATATGCCATAGTGCAGTGGAGGTATATATGGAAGACGCGAAGAAAGTATTTCATTATTTTGAGGAAATATCCCGAATTCCCCGCGAAAGCGGCGACGAGAAGGCGATATGCGAATATTTGGTCGGGTTTGCTAAGGAGCGCGGACTTGAGGTTAATAGTGATGAGCACTGGAATGTAATCATAAAGAAGAAAGCAACAGTACCTAATTGCACCTGCGCTCCTGTTATTATTCAGGGGCATACCGACATGGTTTATGTCCGAGATGACAGCTGCAAGCGAGCGTACGAGGACGGAATCGGCTTGATATATAAGGACGGCTGGATTACCGCTGACGGAACTACACTCGGGGCAGACGACGGACTTGCCGTTGCCTATGCGCTGGCTTTGCTGGATGGCAAGGACATTGCCCATCCCGATATTGAGGCTGTTTTTACAACGGAGGAGGAGGTTGGGCTCATCGGAGCTGCATTCCTTGATTTTTCGCTGTTAAAAGGGAAGTATATGATAAACATCGATACAGAGGAGGAAGGAACCTTTTTCACAAGCTGTGCCGGTGCTTTTAGAAATGAGCTTAGAATTCCTGTCGTACGTGAAACTGTTGAAGGCCTTTGTCCGCTGACGGTCAAAATACATGGGCTTATCAGCGGTCATTCGGGAATGGAAATTAACGAGGGCAGGGGAAATGCAATTGTGCTGATGGCGCGTATTCTCTCAAAGCTGGGTGATGAGATTCGCTTGTCCTCACTTATAGCAACAGGAAAGACGAACGCCATTTCAAACAATGCAACTGCCGAACTTTTTGTTGAGGAAGCAAAGCTTGCAAGTGTTGAAAGTGTGATTAAAGGATTGGAAAACGATTTCCGCCGCGAATTGGGAAATCGCGATAAGCTATTAATCGATATCTCGAAGGGCGAAAAACACACAGTAAGCTGCTACAGTGATGAAAGCCTCGAAAAGGTTGTCAGCGCACTGACTGTTTTACCTTGTGGCGTTATCGGAATGAGCTTTGAGGTTCCAAATTTGGTCGAAACCTCCGCAAATCCTGCCATTCTTGAGCAGGAAGAAAAGGAGCTTGTGGTGCTTTCGACATCTCGCAGCTCGGTTGGCAGCCACAAAATTGAAATGAGAGCAAAATATGCGGCTATCGCAGCACTTTGCGGGGGAGAAAGCATTTGTAGCTCGGACTATCCTCAATGGGAATTTCGAGCCGACTCACCATTGCGCGAAATCGCGATCAAAACCTACGAGGGTCTTTTCAACAAGAAAGCAAAAACAGCGGCTATTCATGCGGGGCTTGAGTGCGGATATTTTGCCGAGAAGCTCGATGGGGTTGACATAATATCGTTCGGACCTATAATGCAGGATGTTCACACACCGAGAGAAAGAACGAATATTGCTTCAGTAGAGAGAACTTGGACATTGACACAGGGTATTTTGGAAGCGCTTGCAAAGCAAAGCAACTAATAATAGGATAAAAATTGAACGGTATCGGAAGTGATTGTGTTTCGGTACCGTTCAATTTTTTGAAAACATAGGCGAAAAAGGCTGTCCTTATTGTAAAATATGTGTTACAATAACAAATTGTCGGACTATGCCTATTGCGATATTCTTGACTTATCGCGCTTTACCTCCGAAACTGAAGGAACTGATGCTCCTTTTTTCTCATAAATACCGAAAGGAATGGTTTTAGAAATGGGCTATGTTGTAATGGATATGGAATGGAACCAGGCCATGTCCTCACAATCTGCCGTCTTCAATAAGCTTCCGATTCACCTTAGAGGAGAGATAATTCAAATCGGAGCAATCAAGCTTACGGATGACTTCATGCCGGGTGACGAATTTCAAATTGACGTTAAACCCATATATTTTAAGCGGATGCATTACAAAGTTGAAAAGCTTACCGGCTTTGACAAGGAACGTCTTCAGGGCGGTGAGGGCTTTAAAGAGGCCTTTGCTCAGTTCCGCGAATGGTGCGGAGAAAACTGCACTTTCCTAACATGGGGAAGTGATGACAAAGCAATTATGGAACAGAACATTATAATCCACGACCTTGACTGGGACTGGATTGACAGATGGGTTAACCTGCAGGTAATCTATAACATCCAGACGCAGGCAGGGCGCAACCAAACAGCGCTTACAACAGCTATGGAGCACTTTGAGATTGAACAGACGCGAGTTGCACACGACGCACTCGGCGATGCCTATAACACCGCGCTTGTGAGTTCAAAGCTTGACCTTCTGGAGGGGCTTGAGCATTACGACGCTGCTTCAAAGGTTTTGGCAACGCGAATTTGCTCGGATCAGGAAACAAGCAAAGCAACAGATGCTGTGGAACACCGAGCTTTTACCGGCTATAACGAGCGTAACGAAGCCTTTGCCGATAAGCTCATATCCGCTCCGATTTGTCCCATTTGCGGCGAGCACCTCAAATGCGGACGCTGGATTAATCAGGGTGACAAAAGATATATGACTCTTTGCGAATGCAAGGGGGATGGCAAATTTCTCGTTCGTCTCAAGTTTCGCACTGCGGAAGATGATACATGGACGGTTAACCGCATAATGTATAAGGCGGATTCCGAGATGGAGGAGTATTACAGCGAAAAAGCGCATCCGCCCAGGCGTCACCGCACTCACAGAAAGAAAAAGAGAGCTATTACATCTTGAATTAACGCTTCTTAGAATTTGAAGATAAGCATAGATGTTACTATGAGCGCTTTATATTCCAACAAAGCAGTTGTTTTTTGGAGGTTAAAATGTCATTACTATTTGCAGCCTTATTAGGGCTTATTCAAGGACTTGCCGAGTTTTTGCCCATTTCAAGCTCGGGACACTTGGCAGTATTTCAAAACCTTTTTGGAACTCAGGAAGTTGATACGTTATTTGATGTGCTTTTGCATTTTGCAACGCTGCTTGCAATCTGCGTTGCCTTCCGTCACGATATTGCCGATATGATAAGAGAGATAATCGGCTTTTTCACCGATATGCGTCATCCCAAGCCACAGGAAGGGGACCCGAAGCCTGCTCGCCGTTTGGTGCTGATGATTATCATCGCAACTCTTCCGCTGGCGATAGTTCTTCCTGTGAAGAGCTATATCGACAGCCTTTCGAGCAACACATATTTTATCGGAATTGCTTTTCTCATAACGGGTGCTATACTTTTCCTTTCCGACCGCATGCTTAACGGTAAAAAAACCGAGAAAAACATGACCATCGGCGATGCACTCAAAATTGGCGTTGTACAGGCAATTGCGACACTCCCGGGAATCTCGCGTTCCGGTTCAACAATAACAGCCGGTATGTCGGTTGGCTTAAACCGTTCCTTTGCGGTTAAGTTCTCGTTCCTGATGTCGCTTCCCGCAGTTCTTGGGGCAACCTTAATGGAGCTTATCGATGCGACAAAAGAGGGCGTGGACACTTCCTTGCTTCCTGCCTATCTTTTGGGAATGGCGGTTGCCGGTATTACCGGTTATTTTGCAATCGGACTTGTGAAAATGCTGTCCCAGAAGGGCAAATTCGGAAAATTCTGCTACTACTGCTTTGCGGCAGGACTTGCAACTATCGTACTTACGATTATTCTTTGATACGGAGTGACTTTTAATGGCACAAACGACAAAAAAATCTCCCTCCAAACAAACGGCGGCGAAGAAAAAGACTCCTGCAAAAACCAATTCGAAAGCAACAACTGCAAAGTCAACAAAAAAGCCTGCCGTTTCACAAAGCAAATCTATCGGAAATCCCGCAAAACGCGCTATCGGTGCGGTAGTATGCCTTTTCCTGGGCTTGTTTTCCTTTATCGGATACTTTGATGTAGACGCATGGTTTATTACCTATTTCTGTGGTTTTATTAAAGGCATTATCGGATGGGGTTACTACATATTCCCGCCCGCTCTGCTTGTCTGCTCCGCTGATTTGTTTTTAACTAAGGAAAAGCCAGTCACATTTAAGGTAGTATCTTCGTTGATGGTGCCGCTGTTTTTGGGTGCGCTTTTCAACCTTTTCTCCGCGGCAGCAGAGCTCGAGTTCTCAAAGTCGATTATTTCAGAGCTTTATAAGAGCGGTGCTGAAATGTCAAGCGGCGGAGTTCTTTCGGGACTTCTCGCTATGGGGCTTAATTCTGCTGTAAGCATTTACGGAGCAACGCCCGTTTTTGCATTCGGACTTCTCTTTTTCGGATTGAACGCAGTCGGGCTGACAGTTCCGAAAATGATTGAAGCCTTTCGCAATCGTCCAATATACGAAGACGATTTTGAAGAACCGCTGCCGATAAGGGGCAAGGCTGCCGAAGTGCCGCAGAATAGTGCGGCGGGCACTTTGAAGCCTGTCGGCGGAAAAAATATTAAGGCTATTGATATTCCGCTTGACGAGGTAAGCGTTAAGAACGAAAACTATGTTGAGGAAAAGGTCGGCTTTTTTAATACCAAGCCGCGTGTAAAAACACCCGATCAAATTCTGTCGCAAGGAAACGAAAAACCTGTAACGGCGACAGGAAAAGTTCTAAAGCACTCAATGCCAACTGACAACGTTAAACCGCTGTCTGTGGAGGAAGCCGCAGTTGTTGCGGGAGTTGCTCAGCTTTCAAGCGAACCCACAGCTTCCGCGGTGGGCGCTACCTCTGTAGCAAAGAAAATTACTCACGACGAGGTTGAAGCGGAAACAGAGGAAATTACCAAAACCATTGAAAAGACGCTGGAGGAGAGTGCCGAGGAATATAAATTCCCGCCGATTTCTTTTCTCACAACTAAAGTTAAAAGCAATATAGACGGCAGAGAAGAAATTTCGCTCAACCGTGAAAGACTGGAAAGCACAATCCGCAGCTTTGGCGTAAGCGGAACTATCACGGGCATTACGCGGGGACCGACGGTTACTCGATATGACCTTGAGCTTGAGCAGGGAGTTAAGCTTGCTAAGCTTACCAATTTGGCCGGTGACCTTGCGCTTTCGCTTGGCGTGACAAGCGTTCGAATCGCGCCGATTCCCGAAAAGATTTCCACGGTTGGAATCGAGGTTCCCAATAAGCTCATCAGCATGGTCTACCTTCACGACATTATTGATTCGCCTGTCTTTAAATCCGCGCAGTCGAAGCTTAGCTTTGCCATCGGCGAGGATATCAGCGGTAATGCCATTATCGGAAATATTGCTAAGCTTCCGCACTTATTAATTGCAGGTACAACAGGCTCCGGTAAATCCGTTTGCATGAATTCGCTGATTCTCAGCCTGCTCTATAAATCCACACCGGAAGAAGTACGCCTTATCATGATTGACCCAAAGATGGTCGAGCTGGGCGTTTATAACGGCATTCCGCACCTTTTTGTTCCGGTTGTTACCGACCCCAAAAAGGCGGCCGGTGCGCTCCAGTGGGCTGTTGTCGAAATGCTGAAAAGGTACAGGCTGTTTTCCGAAACAGGTGTACGTGATTTGATGGGCTACAACGCACATCAAAAAACTATCGGTGAGCAGACAATGCCGCGTGTAGTTATTGTGATTGACGAGCTTGCGGACCTAATGCTTGTTGCCTCAAAGGAGGTTGAAGAGAGCATTTGCCGTGTTGCTCAGATGGGCCGCGCCGCAGGTATGCACCTTGTTATCGCAACACAGCGTCCGTCAGCGGATGTTATCACGGGGCTTATGAAGGCAAACATTCCGAGCCGAATTGCTTTTGCGGTATCCTCCGCAATGGAAAGCCGCATTATTCTCGACAATTCCGGAGCGGAAAAGCTCATCGGCGCCGGCGATATGCTCTATTCGCCCTTGGGCGTCGGAAAACCTGTTCGAGTTCAGGGCGCTTTTGTTTCCGACGAGGAACGCGAAAGGGTTATCAGCTTTGTCAAGGAAGGCGCACAGGTTGTTTACAGTGAGGATATTCTAGCTCAAATCGAGAAAGCCGCAGAAGACAAAAATTCTTCTTCTGACAATGACAGGCAGGATAATACCGATTCCTCCTCGGACTACGACGACTTGCTTCCGCAGGCGGTTGATGTCATCTTTGAAACAAAGCAGGCGTCCGTTTCCATGCTTCAGCGCAGGCTAAAGCTGGGATACGCCAGAGCCGCAAGAATTGTCGACCAGATGGAAGAGATCGGCGTTGTCGGTCCGTTTGAAGGCTCAAAGCCGCGACAGGTGCTGATAACAAGACAACAGTGGCAGGAAATGCAGTCTAATCAGGGCTATTCGCATGGGAATCAGGCCTCCGACCAAGTCAGTTTTTCGGAATACGTTGATACGCCGACCGACGACTGGAAGGACTGAAGCCTCGAAAATTCGTTAGATATTAGCGGGGCTTTCGGAATTACCGAAAGCCCCGTATCTAAAAAATTGCGTCCAGCGTATTGCGGACATTTAGGAAGCGCCGCATTAAAAATTAATTCATTAACCGATTTAAAAATAACAAAATACCTGTGTTTGGCTATATTGCGTTTTGCGATATTTAATGTTCCAAATGCGACGTACAAACACGTGCTTTCCGCTGATTCGGGAGGGAAAATGAGAGATTATTTGGGAATGCAACTAAACGAAGAGCAGCTCCAGACCATAAGTGTTTTGGGGCTTGCGCATATTGGAGACGGGGTCTATGAGCTGCTGGTGCGCACATGGCTGTGTGCCAACGGAAAAACCACCTCGAAGGGTCTGCACAGGGAATCTGTCAGCTTCGTCAGAGCACCCGCGCAGGCAAAGGCCATGGCAAAGATTATGGATAAACTATCGGAAACGGAGCTGGCTGTATATAAGCGCGGACGAAACGCAAAGGTCAACTCCGTTCCAAAAAACGCCGATATCTCGGAATATCACGCCGCGACAGGACTCGAAACCCTTTTTGGATATCTCTACCTCAAGGGAGATAGAGATCGAATCAACGAGCTTTTTGCACTAATAGTGGAGGAATAACAATGCCGCTCGACGCAATTACGGTATATGCGCTGTCAAACGAGCTTAAGTGCGCGCTTGTCGGTTCAAAAATAGATAAGGTTCAGCAGCCCTCCCGTGACACGCTCATACTTTCGGTGCGCGGTAACGGACACAACGACAAACTGCTGCTTTCGGCGGGCTCCGGCACGGCTAGAGTGCATTTTCTTAACGAAGCCTATGAAAACCCCCAGTCGCCTCCGATGTTCTGTATGCTTTTACGCAAGCACCTCGTGGGAGCCAAAATATTAGATATTAGCCAGCCGAACATGGAACGAATGCTCGTTTTCGATTTAAACACCTATGACGAGATGGGCATGGAAAAGAAAAAACAGCTCATCATTGAAATGATGGGGCGTAACTCCAACATAATTTTGACTGATGAGGAAGGGAATATAATTGACTGTCTTCGTCGGGTTGACGGAGACATGAGCCGTGTGCGGCAGGTTATGCCGGGGCTTATTTACAGACTTCCTCCGGAACAGGAAAAGCAGAGTTTTTTTACGCTGTCAAGCGACAACAGGGAAGCGCTTTGGAAGAATGCAGACGCGGAAAAGCTTGCGGATAAGTGGCTTCTGGACTCGTTTTCGGGTCTGTCGCCGCTGACCTGCAGAGAATTATGTTATAGAGCCGCGCGTGACGCATCAAAACCGATTGGACTGTTTACAGCCGCCGAAAAGCTCGCTTTTTCTGCGGAAATGAAGGCCCTTGAGCAACGAGTAAATAATTCCGACTTTGAGCCGACAATGCTGATTGTTGACGAAAAGCCTTCGGACTTTTCGTTTATGCAGATAGCTCAATACGAAAACGCTGCCGAATGCATCAGCTATACGAACTTTTCAACACTCTTGGAAGACTATTACACCAAGCGGGACAAGCAGGATTTGATAAAGCGAAAATCACAGACGCTTTATAAGTCGGTAAAGAGTGCGCATGAACGTACGGTAAAAAAGCTGGCGCTACGGCGTGAGGAGCTTTTGAAGACGGAAAACCGAGAAACCAGCCGTCAATACGGGGATTTGCTGACGGCTAATCTTTACCGCATAAATAAAGGTGACCGTTTGGCTGAGATTGACAATTATTTTCAGGAGAGCTGTCCAAAAATCCAAATAAAGCTTGATGAGCTAAAGACGCCGGCTCAAAACGCTGCAATGTACTACAAGGAATACAACAAGGCAAAAACCGCCGAAAAGTATCTCGGCGATTTGATTGAAAAGGGCGAAAAAGAGGGAGCCTATCTTTTGAGCGTGATGGACGAGCTTCAGCGCGCCGAAGCTGAGCGCGACCTTGCCGAGATACGCCGTGAACTAACAGAAACAGGCTTTATCAAAGCGCAAAAAACTGCAAAAGCCGAGAAGTTCAAAGAAACTGCACCATTGCGCTATGTCTCAAGCTCCGGAACGGAAATTCTAGTCGGGAAGAATAATTCGCAAAACGACAAGCTGACGACTAAAACCGCGCGCAGAACTGACATTTGGCTGCACGTTCAAAAAATTCACGGAAGCCACGTAATAATCAGCTGTTACGGCTCGCAGCCGGACGAAGTGACGCTATTTGAAGCGGCTACGCTTGCCGCTTTCTATTCGCAGGGCAGAGATAGCGGGAAAATTCCTGTTGACTTTACGCAGGTGCGTTTTGTTAAGAAGCCCTCAGGTTCAATGCCGGGCGCTGTAATCTATACCGACTATAAAACTCTGCTGGTGACTCCCGATGAAAAGCTTATTTCGCAGCTTAAAAAAATATGATATGTAAAAACGCTCCTCCGCTTTTTGCGAAGGAGCGTTTACTTATTTATCTTCGAGGATATTCATTGTGTTATATAGCAGCATAGCGCAATCAGCTCGAGTAAGCTGCGGCACATCAGAATAATCAGAAATCCGGCATGCGCTTAGGTTTGCGCAAGCCTGCGCTGCCCAAACCGGGAAGGTGTCGCCATAGCTTTCGGCAGAAACATCGGTTAGGTTGAGGGCTTTATTCAGCATAACGGCCGCCTCGGGATAGCTGATATAGTTATCTCCGTTGAACACAGCCGTGTTTGCGCCGTTGCTGTAGCCGTTGATGATTCCCGTAAGCAAGGCCGTTGAAACATAGGGCTTCATATAAGTGGGGATTGCGCTGTCGTCGGCGAAGCCCGTGGTGATTACGCCGGAAAGAATCTCTGTGTCTGTCAGCTTGAGGCACATTGTGAGAAAATCTGATCTCGTAACAGGAGAATTAGGGCAAAAAACGTATTGTCCGCCAATGTTTTCTCCGATGAAAATATTACTTTCCGCAAGCGCGATGGCGGCACAGTAGGCACCGGATCCGTCCATGTCAGAATAGGCTATTTTTGTTTTTTGCTTTTCAATCTTGATAATTACGGTTGCCTCGGAGGACATGTTGCCGGTTGAATCAAAAGCCTTGTAGCCAAAATAGTCGCGGCCACGCTTGCTTTTTCCGGGAGTGTAGACAAAACTGCCATTGTCCTTCAACTCTATTTCGCCCTTAGAGGGTTGGGTTGTTATCTGAAATTTGAGTACATCACCATCGGGGTCAGTCGCTTTGAGCATTCCTCCAACTGAGATGTTTCGGTAGGTTGAGATTTCCAGATTTTCTGCGATTGGTGCCGCACCGGTTCCGATTGCACCGACATTTATAATAGACAGAGCCAGTGTAAGCACTAAAGTGAGTACGATTACATTACAAGTTTTTTTCATAATGGATACCTCCAAGCAAAATATGGCGCATTAATGAGCGCTTTGGAATTATTTTGCACAGAGGAATACGTTTTTATTCCCAAAATGTGAAATTCTGCCCAAATCATTCAAGCCGCAGATGTTAAAACTGCGGCTTGAATTTCATATTGTCTTTCGAAAGGTGGTGCTTTAGCCTTCCGTACAGTTTGCCGTTGTGCATTTGTGGGGATTGCCAGGGGGAGGGAAAAAGTCGTCAACCGGGAATGGTATGTTGCTGAACAGTGTGCAGGGGTCTTCGTCTCCGCCCGCACAGCATTCCTTATCCGGTACGCAGTAGTCATATACAGGAATAAGAAGCTGTGTGTCCCTTTCCAGTCTTATAATCGAGAACTGTCCCAATGTTACGAAAAGTTGCTTGCAGGTGAGTGTCGTTATAATCTCGTCATCAAAGCTTTTGGCGATTTCTCTCGGAATGTCGCGTGAGTCATTTTCACGCAAATCAATGTTTGCGGCATCAACAATCTTCATGGAAAGCGCAAGCGGATCAACCGCTTCGACAACCGCGATTGGCAAATTGTTGTATGTGTTCTCACACAAACCGCCGTTGTGTGACGTGAAGATTTTTGAACCGCCTTCGCCGCCGAACAGCACCACTCTTTTGTCAAAAATGGTAAGGCCGGTAACCAAGCGGTCGCCCGGGAATGCTCTGCCTGTCACCTTATAGAAATAGGTGATGTCTACAGTGAAGCAGCCGCGGTTGAAATTAAGCTCCTCAACGCGTACGTCTGCATAGAGTAGCTTTGCCGAGCTGGGTCTGATGCTGAAGGCGGTGTCGATTACCGCTTGAGAACCGCAGGTCGGCAACACTCTTAGGTCCTCAATGCAGTCCTTATCTTTGCAGCTATCAAATATTTTCCTTGTGTGTATACAAACCGACTCACGGCAAGACGCCGGATTCGCCACGTTTGCTGTTTTTTCAGCCATTATTATTCCTCCTGCCGATAGATTTATTTGCTGTTTCTCGTTACAGTCTATGCAACAGAGCTAAGGTTGTGATAACAATTGTTTGACGTAATTAAGAAAAAGAATTATAATTGACCGATAACAAACAAAATATTTGCAAATTTATGATTTGGAGGTTGCCGTATGGACAGGCTTGGATTCATCCACGAAAAGCTGGACATCAAAATACTGATTTTATTCATTCTGCGGCGCCTTCCTGGGCCGGTCAGCTTTGAAATGTTATCTGACCTTGTAATGGTCGATGAAGGGTTTGACTATTTCGAGTATTCGCAATGCCTCGCAGAGCTGGTTCAAACCGGACACGTTGAACAGAACGAAAACAAATATAAAATAACAGCAGTCGGCGCAGAAAATGTTGATACGGTTGAAAGCAGCATACCTTTTTCCGTTAGAGCAAAGGCGGAACGGAAGGCGCAGCCTCTAATCTCAAGAATGAAGCGCGATAACCAAATTGGTGCATCGCACGAAATTCAATCAAACGGGCTGCCGAAGGTTCAGCTTTCGCTGTCGGACGGTTTGGGCAGCATTCTTTCGCTATCGATACTTGCTTCCGATGAGGAGCAGGCAAAGAGCATCGAAAATTATTTTCGCTCAGATGCAGAAAACGTGTACCACAAAATTATAAAGCTACTGACTAATAAAAACTAAAGAGGGAAGATTGATGAACACAGTTATTCCGAAAGACTACAAAAGCGCGCTCAGTATCTATGATACGCAGAAGGCAATCAGCCTGTTAAAAAGAATCTTTATTGACAGACTGGCAGGAGAGCTTAATCTCTACCGTGTTTCTGCACCTTTGTTTGTGCAGACTAACACAGGTATTAACGACGATTTAAACGGAGTTGAACGCCCCGTTTCTTTCGACATCGCCAACACTTCAACCGAGGGTCAGGTAGTTCAATCTCTTGCAAAGTGGAAGCGCATAGCTCTCAAGCGCTACGATTTCTTTCCCGGCAAGGGCCTTTATACCGACATGAACGCAATTCGCCGCGATGAGGAAATGGATAACCTCCATTCCGTATATGTTGATCAGTGGGATTGGGAAAAAGTTATTGAGCAAAAGGATAGAAACCTTGATTTTCTTAAGTCGCAGGTAAACAAAATTGTTACCGCGCTTTGCGACACTCAGGATACGATGCAGTCAATTTATCCGGAGCTTTCCTTTAACGGAAAGCTAAAGCGCGAGGTTACGTTCATTACAGCTCAGGAGCTTGAGGACATGTATCCCGACCTGAGCCCCAAAGAACGTGAAAACGCCATAACAAAAAAATTTGGCACTGTGTTCCTGATGGGAATCGGCGGAGCGCTTCGCTCCGGCAAGCCGCATGACGGACGCGCACCGGACTATGACGATTGGGACATTAACGGAGATATTCTGTTCTGGTATGAGCCCCTTAAGTGTTCTCTTGAGGTGTCCTCAATGGGAATCCGTGTAAGCCCCGAGTCGCTGGATAGACAGCTTAAAATTGCCGGCTGCGACAACAGAAGAGAGCTTCAGTATCACAAAATGCTCCTCAATAATGAGCTTCCGCTTACAATTGGCGGCGGAATTGGGCAGTCGCGCATTTCTATGCTTCTCCTAAACAAGGTACATGTCGGAGAGGTGCAGGTTTCTATTTGGGACAAGCAGACAATCGATGCCTGTGAAAAAGCCGGAGTAATGCTGTTGTAATCACAAATACACGTTAGGAGAGCCTTCATGGTTCTCCTTTTTAAAAAGGACGGAATAGTTTTGAGGGAACTTGTTAAGCCACAAAAACTTAATATTGGAGACAAAGTTGCAGCCGTCAGCCTGTCGTGGGGCGGCGCCGGTGACGATGAAATCCGCTGGCGCTATTATCAAGGCAAGGAACGGCTGGAAAAGCTGTTCGGGCTGGAAGTCGTTGAAATGCCGAATACCCTTAAGGGTAGTGAATTTATTTATAATAACCCGCAAAAAAGAGCTGAAGACCTTATGCAGGCCTTTTCTGACAGCTCTATTAAAGCGATTATTACATGTATCGGCGGGAATGACAGTATACGAATGCTTCCCTTCATCAATTTTGATGTAATAAAAAACAATACTAAGATATTTGTGGGGTATTCCGATTCTACGGTGACTCACTATATTTGCATGAAGGCTGGAATTACAAGCTTTTACGGGCCGTCGATTTTAACGGATTTTGCGGAGAACATTGAAATGCCGCAGTATACGGTTGAAGCTGTGCACAGAATATTTTTTAGTAATGCCGCGATAGGGGAGCTTCAACCGAGCCCGACATGGACGGGGGAACGCCTTGACTGGATAATTGAAAACAAGGATACTGCCAGAAAATTCATTCCGAACAGGCGATATGAGCTTTTGCAGGGAAAGGGAAAGATTCGGGGACGGCTTATCGGCGGCTGTATTGAGGTTTTTAATTTTTTGAAGGGAACGTCAGTATTCCCAACGATAGATTGCTTTGACGATACAATACTGTTCCTTGAAACAGCTGAGGTGCTTTCGCCTCCGTGGCTGATTGAGGATGAATTGCGCGGTTATGGTGCGATGGGCATTTTAAATCGTATTAACGGTATTTTCTGGGGTAAGCCGATGGGCGAGGTGTATTACGGCGAATACAAAGATGTGATTAGAAAAGTGCTTCGGGAATTTGACTGTGCCGATTTGCCTGTGCTATATAATGGCAGCTTCGGACACAACGAACCAAAGACGATTTTGCCTTTCGGAGCTTTGGCGGAAATCGATTGCGATAGTATAAGCTTTTCAATTTTGGAAAGTGGTGTGGAATAATAAAATATCAGCGGGCGGAAACTATATCCGCTCGCTGATATTATTAGGTCATATATTAAGTGGCTTATTGCATTGTAATAGTGCTGCCGGTGGGAACAATTGCAATGTAGCTTTTGCCAACAGCAAGCTTGAGGGGAGTTCCGTCGGCAAGAGTGTATGTAAAGCTGCTGCCTGTTCCGGAATGACTCCACTTAATTGGAATAGTAACGCCGTTGCAGATGAAGTGGCCGGTGCCTGAGCCTTCTAAGTCAACTGCTCTGCGGCCGTAGTCGTCGAGTATTTTCGTGTCGGCATAGAGAACAAGAAGGTTTTTAAACTTTACTGCTTCGTTTGTTGTCCCGTCCATAAGGTCGGAGCCGTATTCGGCACCGGTGTAAAGACCGGTATCGGAGCTGTATGTGAAGCTGGTGTCCTTAATGCCCTCAAAACTTACATTGACAGTTGAAGCCGCCGTTGCTGACGAGCCCATGTCGGGAGTTTCGGTAAATTCAAGCCCGTAGTCAAAGCTTCCGTCATGCTGGCTTTCGTAGCCCAATTTGCTCGTATACTCAGTAACCTTATCTGAGCTTGTGAAAAGACTGTGCTCGGTGCCGTATTTCATGCGGTTCGGGTCGCGGTAGAATATTTCGCCGCTGTATGCGCCGCGTACGCCGTCGATGTTATCAACACCCTTTGAAGAAATGTCGGAATATGCCTGCTCGCTGCCGCCGGCATGAACATATATTGCGTCAAAGCTTAAGGCGATTTCTATGTAATAGGGGCGTGAGGAACGCATGCTTCCGATTGCACCGACTCCGTTAAGGTCGGAGAAAATCGCTTCAAAACGCGTGATGTTGCCCTCCGCTAGAACTTCATAAAGGATGTCGGCCTTGGAAATCCCGCACTGGGGAAGAGCGACCTTAATGTTGTTAAGCATAACTGCATAGGGTCTGTTTGCGCTGATGTCTGAGTCTATAGTTTCGCCGGTGAGAGGATTTGTAATTACCTCCGGCGTGGGTGTTGGCGTAGCGGTTGCTTCCGGAGCCTCGACAGTTGGGGGTTCGGGAGAGATTTCGGGGTCCGTGGTTTTACCGCAAGCGGTAAGCAGGATGAGCAGGGCTAGAATCAAGGGGAACAACTTTTTCATAAGTACCTCCTATGCGACAGTGCGCACAAAGTGTAATATTTTCTCCTAACCAAAGGAGGTTTTTGACCGTTAATTTCGTTTTAAGCCAAGGGCAGAGGGGAATTGGACCACTAGATTATTAGTGTAAATTTCCTCACACTAAGAGCCGTGAGCTGCGACAGCGTTATCAAAAGCTGTCAAATGGGGTCGAAACTTCAAGCAGTATGATACTCTAGTTTTATGCTATTGTCAAACCCGAGAACGGGTGCTAGAATATATTAACTGAAAAAACTATCAGCAAGGAAGTATCTTTTATGTACGATGAAATCAAAAATGCTGCGCATGACGCGATTACCGAGCTTTTGTCAGAAGCAAAGCCTCGGAGTGGGCAAATCGTTGTGGTTGGGTGCTCCTCAAGTGAAATAGTCGGCGAAAAAATCGGGAAAGGCTCAACTCCGGAGGCGGCAAATGCTGTTATGGATGCTATCTTACCGGTAATTACCGAAAACGGACTTTTTTTGGCGGCTCAATGCTGTGAACATTTGAACAGAGCACTCGTAATCGAGAGACAGGCCGCTGAGAAGTTCGGACTTGAGATAGTCGCCGCGGTGCCGAAACCGAAGGCGGGAGGGTCATTTGCAACAGCCGCGTTTGCCGCGTTTAACGAGCCGGTTTTGGTTGAACACGTAAAAGCCGTTGCAGGACTCGACATTGGCTGTACGCTTATTGGGATGCACCTTTGTGATGTTGCCGTGCCACTGAGGCTCAAAATAAAAACAATCGGTGAAGCGCTTGTAGTTGCAGCCAAAACGCGCCCCAAATTTATTGGCGGAGAAAGAGCGCAGTACGAATAGCATCAGAAAAAGCGGCGTTTTCTTGTGACGAAAACACCGCTGCACTTGTTCCATAATTCGCACGAAAAATGCAAGTTTTAGGAAGAAAGTACTTGAAATAAGCAAATATTTCGTTGCAAAAAGGTGCGAATTTGGTACAATATAATCAATAATATAGCAAAAGAGCGTTCAAAATCCCCCAAAATCAGGAGGCTTATATGTACGAAATCGTAAAAAAAAGAGTTCTCAACTCAGCTGGAACGACGCTTGAAATGGTTGTTAAAGCGCCGCTTGTAGCAAAAAAATGCCTAGCCGGACAGTTTATCATTTTTCGCCTTGACGAATTCGGTGAGCGTATACCACTGACAATCGCTGATTACGACCGCGAGAAGGGGACTGTTACAATAATGTTCCAGCCTGTAGGCAGGTCGACAATGATGCTTGCCGAGTTAAATCAGGGCGATTACATTCTGGATTTTGTAGGCCCCTTGGGAAAGCCTACGCATACTGAGGGTTTAAAGCGCGTCGCGGTTGTTGGCGGAGGGGTTGGCTGCGCGATTGCCTATCCGGTTGCAAAGGCAATGCACGAAAAGGGCATAGAGGTCGATATGATAGCTGGTTTTAGAAGCCGTGATATCGTCATGCTCGAAGACGAGATGCGTGCAAACAGCACCAATCTATACATTACCACTGATGACGGGAGCTATGGCGAAAAGGGCTTTGTCACCGAAAAGCTTAAGGTGCTTATTGAAGCAGGGCGTAACTATGACGAGGTCGTTGCCATCGGCCCCGGAGTGATGATGAAATTTGTAAGCCTTACTACTAAGCCATATGGTATTAAAACGGTGGTTTCACTGAACCCTATTATGATAGACGGCACCGGAATGTGCGGCGGCTGCCGCGTGAGCGTTGGCGGACAAACGCAATTTGCCTGCGTTGACGGACCGGAGTTTGACGGACACCTTGTGGATTGGGACGAGCTTTTGCGGCGCGGCGCATTCTATAAGGAAGAAGAAACCGAGCAAAAGGAACACATTTGCCATCTGACAGGAGGCGTGCGCCATGCCTAATATGTCGCTTAAAAAGAATCCCATGCCCGAGCAGGAACCTCTGGTTCGCAACAAAAATTTCCTTGAGGTCGCAAAGGGCTACACCGCCGATATGGCAATCGATGAAGCCGCGCGCTGTCTTGGCTGTAAAAACAAGCCCTGCGTTGTGGGCTGTCCCGTCAATGTGCGGATTCCCGAATTCATCGAAAAAGTTGCCGAGGGCAAGTTTGCGGACGCCTATGAGATAATTACTTCAACCAATTCTTTACCTGCCGTCTGCGGCAGAGTATGCCCTCAGGAAAGTCAGTGCGAGGGCAAATGCGTGCGTGCAATAAAAGGCGAGAGTGTCGCTATCGGTCGGCTTGAGCGCTTTGTGGCTGATTACAGCCGCGAAAACGCCGTCGAAATGCCTGAAAGTAAACCACTGCCCGAAAAAAACGGGCACAAGGTAGCCATTATCGGCTCTGGTCCCGCTGGGCTGACCTGCGCAGGCGACCTTGCACGCTTGGGCTATCAGGTGACGATATTCGAAGCCTTCCACAAGGCCGGTGGAGTTCTGGTTTACGGTATACCCGAGTTTCGTCTGCCAAAGGCTATTGTCAGCGCCGAAATTGAAAACCTTATATCAATGGGCGTTGAGTTAATAACAAATGCTGTTGTCGGCAGAGCGATGAGCGTTGACGAGCTGTTTGAAGAGGGCTTTGAAGCCGTGTTTATCGGCTCGGGTGCGGGGCTTCCGCAGTTTATGAATATCCCGGGTGAAAATTTTCTCGGCGTTTATTCTGCAAATGAGTACCTTACAAGAATCAACCTTATGAAGGCTTATCTTCCCGAATATGACACGCCGTTTAAAAAATCAAAGCGAGTCGCCGTTGTCGGCGGCGGTAATGTCGCAATGGATGCAGCACGCTGCGCTAAACGTATGGGTGCTGAAGAGGTTTACATAATCTATCGCCGCAGCTTGGAGGAGCTTCCCGCAAGAAAAGAGGAAGTGCATCATGCGATGGAGGAAGAGATTGTTTTCAAGCTTTTAAACAATCCAACAGCCATTCTCGGAGATGAAAACGGCTGTGTTAAGGGCATTGAGTGCCTGCGCATGGAGCTTGGCGAGCCTGACGAGAGCGGACGCCGCCGTCCAGTCGAAGTAAAAGGGTCAAACTTTGTGTTGGATGTTGATACTGTTATCATTTCAATCGGTACAAGCCCGAATCCGCTTATCAAGTCAACAACCGAAGGGCTTGAAACCAACAGAAAGGGCTGCATTGTTGCGGACGAAACTGCGGCGACAAGCCGCAAGGGCGTTTTCGCCGGAGGCGACGCAGTTACTGGGGCTGCGACAGTAATTCTCGCAATGGGCGCGGGTAAAATTGCCGCAGAGAGCATCGACAAGTTCATTAAGGGAAAATAGTAAAAGTGCGGAATTGTGAATGCAATTCCGCACTTTTTTAGTACAAGCTATTATGCGCGCCTGTTTTTTTTGTAAATCATCCAAAGTCCGCGCATCAGGATTTCTCTGTCGTATAGCATGCCCTGCCTTTTGCAGTAGGGAGAGATTGTTTCTGCCCAGTCACCTGTTGCTATAACTGTAACCGGCTCGCCTAATTCAAGCTCAACCCGCTCAAGCAAGCCGTCTATCATTGCGGCGGAGCCGTGGATGATTCCGCTTTGCATGCAGGTGTTTGTGCTTTTGCAGATAACCTGAGGCGTTGGGCTTATACTGACATTTGAAAGCATAGAGGCGCCACGGGCAAGTCCTTCCTGCGAAACCATCGGTCCGGCACTGATTATGCCGCCGACATAGTTGCCCGCTTTGTCGATGATTCCCATTGCAATTGCTGTTCCCATTACGACGATTACACAGGGCATCGGATATTCGGAAATTGCTGCAACAGAGGAAGCGACGAAGTCGCCGCCCAATTCAGTTGGGTCATCAAGGCGGATGTTCAGCCCCGTCTTTACTCCGGGGCCGATAATAAGCGGACTGCGTCCCGTTACTATCATAACCGCGTCTTTAATAACAGCAGTAAGCGGAGGGACGACGGAGGAAATTATTGCACCCTCGACGTTTCTGATTTCAAAACCTCGCTGGCGAAAAGCCCATTCGAGCAAAACTGCATATTCGTCCGCCGTTCGGGATTTGTCAGAGGACAGGCGTGACATGAACAAGGCCTTTCCGGCTTCCATGATGGCGAAAACAACGCTCGTATTATTAATATCGACAGTTAAAATCATAATTATTGCCTCGTTTGCTGTTATATCTTTTATATCGACAACACTTTATCAAAATAAATGGCTTATGTCAAACATCTTAAACGAGGGAAATCGACTGCAAATACTACATTTCGTTTCTAAAAAAAGGCTTGCAAATACATATATAATATGTTACTATATTTTAGGTAGTGTAGGTAGTTAAAGTGACGAGTGGGTTTCTCCCACTCTTTTTGTTGATTAAAAAATAAATGTAAGAATATGGAATATGGTGTTATATGAACAAAATTGTCGGCATAGTTATTGAGCTTGCCCGGCCTATAGTTGAGCAGCTGGGCTGCGAACTTTGGGACGTTGAATATGTTTCAGAAGGCGGTCAGTGGTATCTTCGCATATTTATCGACAAGGAGGGCGGCATCTCTATTGACGATTGCGAAAATGTAAGCCGAGCAATGGACCCCATTCTGGACGAGAAGGATCCCATCACAAGCAACTACATTTTTGAGGTGTCTTCGGCAGGACTTGAAAGAACATTAAAGCTACCTGCGCATTTTCAGCGCTTTTTGGGTGAAAATGTTGAAGTGAAGCTCTATAAACCCTTAGACGGCACAAAGCTCTATTCCGGTAAACTGTCCGCATATGAAAACGGCGGCGTAACACTCGACCTCGGCGGAAAGCCGATGGCTTTTACTAAAGAACAAATTGCAAGCGTACGTCTTAGATTGGCTTAAATTCGGGAGGAAATGAAAAAATGAACGCTGATTTTTTTGCGGCAATTGAGGATATCCAACGTGAAAAAGGCATACCAAAGACCTATATGGTTGAGAAAATAACACAGGCCTTACTTGCTGCCTATAAAAAAGACAATCCTGCCTGCGCAGATAATGTCGTTATTAATATGGACGATGAGAAGAAGCGCATAGATATGTATCTTCGCATGGAGGTAGTTGAAGAAGTCGAGAATCCTGCTACGCAGATGCTTCTTGACGCGGCAAACAGCTACTCAAAGCGCGCCAAGGTTGGCGGTTTTGTCGAAGTTCCCATCGAAACAAAGAAGTTTGGACGCATTGCGGCTCAGGCTGCAAAGCAGGTTATTATTCAGGGAATAAGAGAAGCTGAGCGCGGTATCATATTTGATGAGTTTACATCAAAGGAACAAGAAATCCTTACCGGTACAGTTTCAAGAATTGAACCGCGTACCGGAAGTGTCTCCATAAAGATAAATTCCAACTCCGAATATACAGAGGCCATGCTTTCACCTAACGAGCAGATTAAGAACGAAAAGCTTGTTGAGGGTCAAATGGTTAAAGTATATGTCGTCGAGGTCAGAAAATCCACCAGAGGCCCGCAGGTCCTTATCTCGCGGACGCATCCGGGGCTTGTTAAGCGCCTTTTCGAAATCGAAGTTCCCGAGATTTATGACGGCATTGTTGAGATTAAGAGCATTGCCAGAGAAGCGGGAAGCCGCACGAAAATTGCTGTTTGGTCAAATGACTCCGATGTCGATCCTATCGGCGCTTGCGTTGGGCCTAAGGGCGGTCGTGTTGCCGGAATTGTTGACGAGCTGGGCGGCGAAAAAATCGACATCATCAAGTATAGCGAGCAGCCCGAAGTATTTATCGCAGAGGCTCTTTCTCCGGCAAACGCTGTTTCTGTTACAATGCTGGACGAGGGAAAAAGCTGCCGCGTTATCGTTCCGGACAGCCAGCTTTCTCTTGCAATCGGCAAGGAAGGGCAGAATGTTCGCCTAGCCGCAAAGCTTACCGGCTATAAAATTGACATTAAGCCCGAATCGGAAGCAACTAATTAATTAAAAATTTTGGTTTACCGACTGAAAGGGGTGGCCGTTGTGCCGAAAAAAGTTCCGATGCGACAGTGTACAGGCTGCCGCGAAATGAAACCTAAGCGTGAGCTTATCCGCGTCGTCAGGTCACCGGAAAATGAGATTTCTCTTGATTTCAAGGGTAAGGCTCAGGGCAGAGGCGCTTATGTTTGTCACAGTCAGGACTGTCTAAAAAAGGCAATAAAGAGTAAAGCTTTGGAAAAATCACTTGAAGTATCCATTCCCGAGGAGATTTACTTACAGCTCAAAGAGCAGATGGAGGTCGGGGATGCATAAAGCACTCAATTATATAGGTCTTGCAAGGAAGGCCGGAGCAATTGAGGTCGGGGAAACCAACACGGGGGCGGCAATTCGCGCGGGTAAGGGAAGACTTCTTATCCTTGCGTCCGACGCTTCTGATAACGCGAAACGAAGGGCTGATAATTTCGTTCATGGAACGCAGACGCCTATCGTCGCAGTGCCATTTTCAAAAGAAGAGCTTTCGCAGGTGACAGGAGCATCCGGCTGCTCAATGGCGGCATTCACGGACGTCGGACTGGCCGCTGTGTTTATTGAAGCACTTGCTGAAAATGAGCCGTCTTTTATGGAAACAGCGGAGCTTTTGGCACAAAAGAACCAAAAGGCGCAGCAAAGGAAAAAAGAGGCTTTGGCGCACGAGAAAAACATGAAAACTGGCGTGTCGGCCAAATCCGCCGCGACGGGTAAGAGGAGGAAAAACACATGAGTACACTAATTAAGTACAGAGTTCACGAGGTGGCAAAGGATTTCAAAATGAACTCCAAGGATATTGCTCAGATTTTGACGGAGTATGCCACAACCCCAAAAAACCATATGCAGGTTTTGGAGGAGAACGAGCTGGACCTTATTTTCGAATATCTTACCCAGCACAACCAGATGGAGGATTTGGCAGAGGTATTTGCCGTTCCGGAAAAGCCGGCTCAAGCGCCTGTGCCGGAGGCTGAAAAGGCACCCGAAGCACCGGCTGCACCCACAACCAATGCACCAGCACCTCATCCTGCTCAAACGCAGGAAAATAGGCCTGCTCCGCAGCAGCCGCAGCAGAAGCCGGTTGATAACAGACCTCACATTCCCAGAGCTGTTCCGGAAAAACGTGTTATTGATACCAGCGGCGTAACAGTTAACATTGATAAATATGATGACAGACTATCTAACCTTGTTCCTGAAAAGGCTGAAAACATGCAGGGTAAGGAAAAGTTTGTCAACAAAAATAAGAACCGTCAGGCATCTATCGGACCAAAGCGCAAGCAGGAGGAGAAGGATAAACTCCAAAAACTCCAGTTCGAGATAGCGAAAAAAGCCCCTGTCAAGGTTGCGATTCCCGATGAAATCAATGTCGGAGAGCTTGCAAGCAGAATGAAAAAGACGGGCGCAGAGGTCGTTCGCCAGCTGATAAAGCTGGGAACAATGGCATCCATGTCCGACACAATAGACTATGAAACCGCAGCTCTTGTTGCTATGGAAATGGGCTGCAAGGTTGAAAAAGAAGTCGTTGTCACTGTCGAGGAAAGACTCATCGACGTAAGTCAAGACAGAGCCGAGGACTTGGTCCCCCGTGCACCGGTGGTTGTTGTTATGGGTCACGTTGACCACGGCAAGACCTCACTGCTTGATCGTATCCGCGAGGCTAATGTCGCAAGCGGCGAAGCCGGCGGAATTACACAGCACATCGGCGCATACCGTATCGAAGTTAAGGGCCGCCCGATTACCTTCCTCGACACCCCGGGACATGAGGCCTTTACCTCCATGCGTGCACGCGGCGCGATGGTTACTGATATTGCAATTCTTGTTGTCGCGGCGGACGACGGAATAATGCCGCAGACAGTTGAATCAATTAACCACGCTAAGGCGGCGGGAATTCCGATTATTGTTGCCATTAACAAAATGGATAAGCCCACAGCCAATCCCGACCGTATTAAGCAGGAGCTCACTCAATACGAGCTGGTTAGTGAAGAGTGGGGCGGTGATACGATTATTTGTCCCATTTCGGCAAAGACAGGAATGGGCGTTGAAAGTCTTCTTGAGATGGTTGCGCTTTCCGCCGAAATGCGCGAGCTGAAGGCAAATCCGAGCAGAGCGGCAAAGGGCACAGTTATCGAAGCAAGACTTGACAAGGGCCGCGGCCCGATTATGACAGTTCTTGTCCAAAACGGAACTCTTAAACAAGGCGATATCATCATTGCAGGCACGGCTGTTGGCCATGTGCGCGTTATGACCAACGACAAGGGCGAGCGCGTAACCGAAGCTGGCCCCTCTGTTCCAGTCGAAATCGCGGGACTTTCCGAAGTTCCTTTGGCGGGAGATACCTTCAACTCAGTAGACGATGAACGTATGGCACGCGAGCTTGTTTCGCAGAGAAAACAGCAGAACAAGGACGCACTTGTCATCGCTCCCAAAAAGGTATCGCTTGAGGATTTGTATGCGCAGATTCAGCAGGGTGAAATTAAGGACTTTAACATTATCGTCAAGGCAGATGTACAGGGAAGCGCCGAGGCTGTCAAGGCATCCCTTGAAAAGCTAGGGAACGAAGAGGTTCGTGTTCGCGTGATTCACTCCGCAGTCGGCGCAATCAACGAATCCGACGTTATGCTGGCCGCTACCAGCGGAGCGGTTATCGTTGCCTTTAACGTGCGTCCCGACAATGCCGCGCGTGATTACGCCGCGAGAGCGAATGTCGACATGAGAATGTACCGTGTCATCTACGACTGCATCAACGAAATTGAAGCCGCGATGAAGGGAATGCTCAAACCCAAATTCAAGGAAGTTATCACCGGACACGCCGAGGTGCGTCAGGTTATCAAAATATCAAAAATCGGTCTTGTCTGCGGAAGCTATGTTACAGACGGCAAGATTGTGCGCAACAGCAGCGTACGTGTTATTCGCGACAGCGTTGTTGTACACGAGGGAACGCTGACCGGTCTGCGTCGCTTTAAGGACGATGTTAAAGAAGTTGCCACAAACTATGAGTGCGGCATCAGCATCGAGAAGTTTAACGACGTTAGAGAGGGCGACATTGTCGAAGCCTTTATCATGGAAAGAGTAGTTGACTAACAAATATCGTGGCCGCCTCTTAATTGCGGCGGCCTTAACCAATACTGCCGCAATACGGCAGGCTTAAATTGAGGTGAAACTATGGCCGGCTATAGAATCGACAGAACAAACGACGACATTCAGCTCGTATTAAGTGAGTTGTTGCGTTCAATAAAAGACCCACGTGTAAACCAGGGTATGATAAGCGTCACCAGAACGGAAACTACCGGAGATTTGCGCTATTGCACGGTTTATCTCAGCGTATTCGGGCTTCAGAATGAGAAGGAATTTAAAAAAGGCCTGAAATCAGCCTCCGGCTGGTTAAGACGCGAATTGTCACAGAAGCTAAGCATCAGATATACACCCGAACTCATCTTTGAGCTTGATAATTCAATTGAGCACGGCGCTTATATCAATTCAATCATTAATAAACCAGGTTTTTTGGGAAATACAGATACATCGGAGGAGCAGAAGCATGACGATTAATGAAGCAGTCAAAATTCTGCGTGAAAACGATGATTTCCTTATCCTCACCCACATTAGGCCGGATGGGGACACGATTGGAAGCGCTTCAGCACTCTGTTATGCACTGAGAAAGCTTGGTAAAACAGCTTTTCTATATAATAACCCGCAATTTGGCGACAGCTATCCATGGATAGTCGAGCCTTATTTATCACCTGAGGGATTTGTCCCCACCTTCATAGTTTCGATTGACATGGCAGACCAAAACCTGTTTCCACAAGGCTTCAAGGGCAGTGCCGATTTGTGCATTGACCATCATCCGTCAAATACGCTTTACGCGAAGAACACCTTATTATGGCCGGACAGAGCCTCCTGCGGTGAAATTGTCATGGAGGTCGTAAAGGAGCTTTGCGGGCTTGACCCAGAAGTTGCTGACCTTCTATATGTAGCGGTATCCACAGATACAGGATGTTTTGTTTACGGCAACACAACAGGGGACACCTTGAAAGCCGCCTCCGAGCTTTGCTATGCGGGGGCTAGGAATGCGTTTCTTAATAAAATACTTTTCCGCACAAGCTCAAAGGCAAGGCTTTCCCTTGAAGCCTTGATTTTCTCTTCGCTTCGTTACTATCACGACGGAAAAACCGTTATTTCGATTGTTACAAAGGAAATGCTGGAAAAGGCGGGCGCGGAAGAAATAGACAGTCAAGATATAGCTGCTTTGCCCGGAAGAGCAGAGGGCGCATTTACCAGCGCTATGATTAAGGAAATAGACGATAGCCACTGCAAGGTATCACTTCGCTCCAACGGGATTGTTGACGTGAACAAGGTTTGTGCTATTTTCGGCGGCGGCGGCCACAAAATGGCTTCCGGTTGTGCAATTGATAAAAGCTGTGAGGAAGCGGCCCTGCTATTGGCTGATGCTATCGCCGCGGAATATAAATGAACGGAATAATTCTAGTTGATAAACCACAAGGCTTTACAAGCCACGACGTGGTCGCAAAGCTGCGCGGGATTCTTCACGAACGCCGTATTGGACATTCGGGGACTCTTGACCCGATGGCTACCGGACTACTCGTGGTATTTATCGGCAGAGCGACAAGGGCTGTTGAGTTTGCAGAAAGCCATGAAAAGGAATACCTTGCTGGGCTTCGCCCCGGAATCGAAACCGATACGCAGGACATTACCGGAACGGTTTTGAAAGACTCTGGAAAAGCAGTGACTGCAAATCAGCTTTCTGCGCTTTTGCCTGAATTTACGGGCGAAATTATGCAGATACCGCCTATGTACTCCGCCATCAAGGTTAATGGGCAAAAGCTCTACGACTTGGCCAGAAGCGGTGTTGAAATTGAGCGAAAAAGCCGTGCGGTTACGATAAAGAAGCTTGAAATCCTCGATGAGGAAGCAGGGGATTACACTATTCGCGTCGTCTGCTCAAAGGGAACGTATATTCGAACCCTTGTACACGATATTGGGCAGCGGCTTGGAACAGGTGCCGCGCTTTCTTCGCTCAGGCGCACTGTAGCGGGAAATTTTTCGATTTCAGATGCGCATACGATTGACGAAATTCGTGAGCTTTTCGAAAAAGGCGAGCTTGATAAAATATTACTGCCCGTTGATATGCTTTTTGCAGAATACCCATCTGTTAAAATTTCGGAAAAGCAACTGAAAAAGTGCCTTTGCGGAAACTGCTTTGAAACGTCCGAAACGAACGGTAAATACCGCGTATATGACGAAAACGGCGGCTTCTTGATGCTCGGAAATGTCGAAAATGGTATTATGAGCACGGTAAAGAGCTTTTTTGAGGTGCAATAATTATTTTACCTTTAACTTAATGGTCACGCGGCGCAAAATGTGAGTTTTTCGCTGCTTGGAGGTTATATGTCGGCAAACACAGAAAACAAAGCTGTAATCGCTCTCGGCTTTTTTGACGGCGTTCACAGAGGGCATGCGGAGCTTATCAAAATGGCAAAGCAGCGTGCGGCGGAGCTTGACGCAGCACCTGCAGTGCTTTCATTTGATGTTAGTCCCGAATCCGTGATTACAGGGCACAGCGTTCCGCTGATTGGAAGCATAAGAACGCGCTCGGACATGGTAAAACGCTATTTTGGCATTGAAAACGTGATTGTTTATCATTTCGATAAAACGACCATGGAAATGCCTTGGCAGCTTTTCATCGATTCACTTATCGAGAAGTATTCAGCCGCACACCTCGTGATTGGTCACGACTTTCACTGCGGATATAAGGGCGAGGGCAATCCCTCGAGAATTTCCGAATACTGCGCAAAAATTGGCATCGGCTGTGATGTTATTCCAAAGTTCACGCTGGACGGGATAACGGTTAGCTCAACATACATTCGCGAGCTTATTTCTCTGGGTGACATTGAAAGAGCAAATTACTTTTTGGGACATCCGTTTGTCTTTGCAGGAACTGTGCAGGACGGACGCAAGGTCGGAAGACGTTTGGGAACGCCCACGATAAACCTTGACGGAGACGATGCGAGTCTTGCCCTGCCTGCGAGAGGTGTTTATGCGACAAGGGTTTTATTGGACGGCGAGGAGATGCCCGCTGTAACCAACATAGGCGTGCGACCGACCTTTGGAGAAGACAAAAAAACTACGGTTGAAACATACATTCTTGATTACGCCGGCGATTTGTATGGAAAATACGTGCGAATTGAGTTTTTCAAGTTCCTGCGCGGCGAGAGAAAGTTTGAGAGCACCGAGGAGTTAAGCACGCAGATTGCCATGGATATTGAGGATACAAGGGCAGTATTTAATTAGAGCGATAGATTAATGAAAAGTTATGTAAACCATGCTATATTTTCAAAATAGTTATGGTAATAAAAGAAAGAGCTTTCGGCGTCCACACCGAAAGCTCTTTCTTTTATTAGTAAATATGTTAATTCATGGTATAATTTATTTAGCAACTACCTTTTTTAATCTTGCGTAGCGAGGGAGAGAGTTTTCGACAGGACGCTCGGGAGCGCCTTGAATAAGGGGCATTGCGTAGTCTATAAAGTCATTGGTTACGTTGTTTCCGCCCTCGGTAATCCATTCGAGCGGAACCTTTTTTTCGAAGTTTGCAACGCTTCCAAGAGGTAGAAGCTTCGTCTTACAAACGTATTTTCCGTCGACATATTCGCGCTCAAAGGCAACCATTTTGCCGCTTTCGCCGCTGACAGCTGCTTCAACCGCAGTTTTGCCCGCCCAAATAGCCTCGTTTACATCAGCTTCGGAGGCAAGATGTGCGCCGCAACGCTGGAGCAGGCTTAGCTCGATGCCGCGAACCTTTGCGCCGGTTCTTTTCTTAAGCTCATCGGCAAGCTGAACGGCAAGACCGCCGAGCTGAGCGTGACCGAAGGCATCCTTCGCCTGAGCTGTTTCGGAGCCATATTCAGAGATGAATTTGCCCTCGGCATCGTGAATCCCCTCTGAAACCGCAACTAAAACCTTTCCATGCATTTTATATATCTCAATAACATCTGCGCAGAACTTTTCGTAGTCAAAATTCACCTCGGGGAGATAAACTAAATCGGGACCCGAGCCGCAGTAGCTAGCCAGAGCCGCACTTGCTGCGAGCCAGCCTGCGTGGCGTCCCATGATTTCAACAACAGTAATCATACCAGTGTCATAAACTCTAGCGTCCTTTGAGACCTCCATGCAAGAGGTGGCTATATATTTGGCAGCACTTCCGAAGCCGGGGCAATGGTCTGTTCCGAAAAGGTCGTTGTCGATGGTTTTTGGTACACCCATTACGCGGCATTCATAGCCGACGCTTGTCATGTAACGGCTGATTTTTTCGCAGGTGTCCATTGAGTCGTTGCCGCCGTTGTAGAAGAAGTAACGCACATCGTATTTTTTGAATATTTCGAGGATACGCTTATAATCCTTGTCATCCTTGTCGGGATCGGCGATTTTATATCTGACCGAGCCTAGTTCGGATGAGGGTGTGTTTTTTAAAAGCTCGAGTTCATAAGGGTCTTCCTCGTCCATTATATACAGCTTATCATCCAAAACGCCTCTAATACCATGAGCCGCTCCGTATACCTTTGTAATGCAGTCCGTATCGAGTGCTGTTCGAATAACTCCATATGCGCTTGCGTTGATGACAGCAGTGGGGCCGCCTGATTGACCGATTATGCACGAGCCTTTTAGTGCTTTTTCCATAAAACAACCTCCAAATATTAAACTGAAAAAATATTTTGTATGAAATGTCTCTAACATGTTGATGATATCACATTTTTGGAGTAAAATACATACATAGGTTAATTTTGTCTAAAATTTTCAAAAATAATTAAGGAGTTGAGCTTTATGCCAATCGTAACAACTACAGAAATGTTCAAAAAAGCGTATGAGGGCCATTATGCTATAGGCGCTTTCAATGTGAACAACATGGAAATCATCCAGGGAATAACAGAAGCGGCTGCAGAGGTTCGTTCTCCGCTTATTCTTCAGGTGTCGGCAGGTGCCAGAAAATATGCAAAGCACGTCTATCTGATGAAGCTCATCGAAGCGGCGCTTGAAGACACAGGGCTTCCGATTTGCGTGCACCTTGACCACGGCGACAGCTTTGAGCTTTGCAAATCCTGCATTGACGGAGGCTTCTCGTCTGTTATGATAGACGGCTCACATTTAAGCTTTGAAGAAAACATTGCTCTAACCAAAAAAGTTGTTGATTATGCTCACGACAAGGGCGTTGTCGTAGAAGGCGAAATCGGCAGACTTGCCGGCGTCGAGGATGAAATCAATGTTAAGGCAGAGGACAGCTCCTACACGCATCCTGATGAGGTTGAGGAGTTCGTATCGCGTACAGGCTGCGATTCACTTGCAATTGCAATCGGAACCAGTCACGGAGCTTTTAAGTTTAAGCCCGGAACAAACCCGCAGCTTCGCTTTGATATTCTTGCCGAGGTCGAAAAAAGACTTCCGGGCTTCCCAATTGTTTTGCACGGGGCTTCGTCAGTTATTCCCAAATATGTTGACATTATCAACGCCAACGGTGGTCAGCTTAAGGACGCAATCGGCATTCCCGAGGACATGCTCCGCGAGGCCGCAAAAATGGCGGTTTGCAAAATTAATATTGATTCAGACCTTCGTCTTGCTATGACAGCCGGTATACGTGAAACGATGGCAAAAAATCCCGACGCTTTCGACCCCAGAAAGTACATGACCCCAGCAAGGGACTATATTCGTGAGCTGGTAAAGGCAAAGATTGTAAACGTCTTAGGCAGCGACGGAAAAGCATAACTGAAACCGAAAAGTTCGGGCTTTGTCCGAATAAATAATTGGTTCGGGAGGATGGCAATGGAACCTGACACAACGGCGAGAATTTACCCCTCCTTGGGAGAGCAATATTCAAGACCATCATTACTGCTGCAGGTGCGCCTTGCGCTGACAATCGTTCTGCTTGCCGTCAGCTATTTTGTGGAGCTTTCGGACAAAATTCTTCTTTTGGTTTTACTCGTGGCAGCTGTAATCAGCGGGTACGACATCGTTATCAATGCGGTAAAAGACTGTATGAAACGCGATTTTCTGCACGAAAACCTTACGGTGTCAGTCGCAGTTATTGCGTCGTTCGCAATCAGCCGCGGGACGGAGGGCGTTGTTGCGCTCCTGTTACTGCAAATTTCGTATATTATCCGTGATTATGCGCTATTTAGAACTCGCAAAACAATATGCGAGGTTATCGAGCCGGATAGAAAGCTTTTCAAAGGTAATGAAGCCGACGCAGGCGCAATAACGGAACGCTCGACTGGGACGATGCTGACAATATTCGAGGGTATGGCTGTTCCAAGCGACTGCCTTATAACAGAAGGCTCCGGTGCTGCCGATTTAAGCTTTACTACTGGCAGCGACAAAAGCGTTCGGCTGAAAAAAGGTGATTTTTTGCCTGCAGGCAGCGTTTGTACAGTTGGACAGTTCAAGGCAGAAATCACAAATGAATCCGAGAATGCGCTTTTCCGCAAAATCGCCGCAATACTTAAATCGGGTTACGGAGAGATGACGGAAACCGAAGAAAAATGGACAAAAGCGGTTAGCTTCATTCCACCTCTCGCACTTGCTGTAAGCTTTCTGCTGATGCTTGTTTTGCCGCTAATTTTCCACCTGAGCGTTACTGAAGCAATTCGCCGAGTTATAACTATTATTGCAGTTGCATCGCCTTGCGGGATTCTGCTGTCAGTACCGCTTACAATGTTTTCGGGAATCGCACTGGCACGCAGACTGGGCATTGTTTTTAGTCACGCAAAGGCAGTCGAAAACGCTTCTTTAATTAATGCGGTCGTTTTCAACAAGGTGGGCACACTTACGGAAAGAACTTACCTGGTTACTGACATTAAAACAGATAAAATGGATCCCGCCACGTTTTTAAAGGTCGCCGCTTATGCTTCGGCAAATAGCGAAAATTACTTGGCAAAAGCTATTGTTAACGCTTATGGCGAGGAAATTTCAAAAGAGCTTGTTCATGCTTTCGTTGAGCATCCAAACCAGGGCCTATGCGTTGCGGTGGATCAAATTCAAATTCTGCTAGGCTATAGTGAATTCTTAGAAGCCAACGGAGTGTCTGTACCGGAAATTTCTTTTGAGGGCACTGTTGTTCATATGTCGGTTAATGGCATATACGCCGGACGGATTATTCTCAGCGAAACGATTATGCAGGACGCTTCACGCAATTCACTTAATGACCTTGCTGAGGTAGGTGCGGACAGAATTGCGATGATTTCCGGTGACCGACGCGATAAGGACAGAAATGTCGCTAACGAGTTGGGTATTGAGGAATATTATGCCGAATGCTCAACCGAAGAAAAGGTTCAGCGTATTGCAGAAATAAAAGGGCGTATTGACTCACGCAGCAGGCTTGCCTTTGTAGGAGATGGAGAATGCGATGTGCAGATGTTTGTAGCTTCCGATGTGGGAATTATGATAAATGGGCTTTCGTCTCATACGGACTTGGCAAAAACTGACGTAGCTATTATGGAAAACGGCATAGGCTCGATTCCCTCTGTTATCAGAGTAGCTCGCAGGACAATGCGATTCGCGGTTGGAGGAATACTTTTCTGCTGCTTAATTAAAGCTCTGATTATAGTATTTGCGGCCTTGGGATATGTTCCCATTTGGTTTGGTTTGCTGATTGACTCCGCGGCCTCATTTGCGGTGCTTCTCAACTGTACCCGAATATGCGCTCGGAATAAAACAAAAAAAGTGGAAGCCTAATTAAGGCTTCCACTTTTTAATACTCGAAGTTCTTTTATTTCTGATTATCTAATTTTGAGATTAACTCAATCTTTCCATCGTCACAATAGACCTTAGATACAATCTGATCCCAATTGTGCAAAAACGTGTCGGCCAGCTCCGGATTAAACGCTGAACCCTTACAGCTTATTAGCTCAGCCCTGCATTCCTCAGGCGAAAACGCTTGACGATAAACACGCTCAATCATCATGGAGTCAACGGTGTCGCAAATTGCAACAATTTGGGCACCTTTTGGTATTTGGTTACCGGAAAGGCCATCGGGGTAGCCGCTTCCGTCCCAATGCTCATGGTGATGACGAACAATTTCGGCGACATTTTCCAGATTACAGGATTTCAAAATTATGTCTGCACCAATATCCGGATGACGGCGCATTTCAGTCCACTCACACTCATCTAGTTTGTCGCATTTGTTCAAGGTCGCATCGGCTATGCCAACCTTGCCTAAATCATGCACAGAGGCGGAAAGCTCAAACAGTTCTGTTTCAATGGGAGAAAGCATCAAAATTTTGCAAAACTGCTTTGTTAATGCGGCAACTCGTCTTGAGTGTCCTGCGGTGTACTCATCTCTTGCTTCCAACACATCGATAACCGTTTCGAAAGTGCTGCGATAAAGAACAATTGAGATGTTTTTGTAAATGCTCTGGGACTTGTCCAAAAGCAGGGATAAGTCAGATTCAGTTGCTTTAGTAAAATGACGTATGAGCAAGGTGATGCTTTCCTTATGTTTTCCTTGCTTTAAATGTGGGAAAGCGATGACAAGTCTTTTTTGAACAGTACTAAGCCCTGATATAGCGCGGGCCTTTTTCAGCTCGACTGCTTCCTTGCCTTCTTCAAATCGCTCCACAGCGTTAAGAGTTCCGTTTGCCAAAACAGAGCCGATGCCGTCAGAAAACCTGCGTATGCCTTTTTCTGTGCGTTCGAGGAGAACAAGCTCCTTTTTTAGTTTAAAGGTTTCTGTTATGGTATAAGCAGCATCGACCATAGTCAGCAAAAGGAAAAAACCGAGCATTATAATGCCAAAGGTTTGCGGGATATATGCAATTAGCTTGGTTGTCATCGGATAGATTACATCTACAATTAATAAACAGGCCAGTCCCCAGACAAGGGAGAATCTTAAGCAGATGTAACCGCAGATATTAAGTGGTTCTTCTGAATAGTCCCACCACTTGTCACTAAAGACCTTTTCAAGAATGAAGCCTGTCACAAACTCCAAAGCAGAGGTTAGTACAACAGAGCCTAGAAATAAATAAAAGATGTTGTCTTTAACGGGTTCAAGACAAAGGGCAACAATTAATACGCCGAATCCATAAATAGGGCAGACGGGGCCGTTTAGAAATCCGCGGTTGGTAAATTTCCCGTCCGAAAGCGCATGAAAAACAACTTCGACACTCCAGCCTACAAAGGCGTAAATAAAGAATACCCAAAATAATTGAAAAACTTCGCTTGGCGTCATTCAGACACCTCCGGTTCTATTGATTAGCAGTAAGCACAGTGTTTTGACTTGCCACACTGATACCACGAGGAACTACAAATTTGATGGCCTTTTCAACGACAGCAACACTAACCTTACTATTATGCAGAAGTTCTCCGTCAAGAGCCACGGAAAAGTCGGTTCCGCCCTCAACGGAGATTTGTTTCCCGCGGCGGTATACTATGTAGTCTTTGAATTTTGGGTTGTCAAGGTGCTTGCCTTTGGAATAATCGCTCATGAGCTGAACAAATGTCAGCCTTGAAAACGGCTTGACAAGGCAAACCTCTAGTAGTCCGTCGTCGTTTTCAGAGCGCGGCGCGCACTGGAAGGAGCTTCCGACATATCTTCCGTTTGAAACGGTACACAGAAGGATGTTGTCATCAGAGATAACTTCACCATCGACAGTTACCTTGCAAGGGGTTTTCATGGATTTCATTAAGGCAGTTATTACTCCGGCAAAGTATGCGCGTTTCCCATGAAATAGCCAATTTGTTTTAACCTTTTCCATAGTTTTCAAAACGGCGGTATCAAAACCGAAATTCAGAACATTAATGCAATACTTTCCGTTTGCGAGTATAAGGTCTATCGGATGCTCTTCGCCGCATATGAGGTTGTCGATGTCCAGAAAGCCTTCAGCACCGCCATAGTATTTTACAAAATCGTTTCCGCTTCCGCAAGGAAAGCAGCCAACGCCGGCATTAGGATAGTTCACGACACCGTTAACAACTTCGTTTAAAGTACCGTCTCCGCCGCAAGCGTAAAACCTAAGTGGCTCGGAGCTTTGCGAACACGTCTTTTGGACAAAGTCTGTTGCGTCCCCGGGACCTTTAGTTAAATAGATTTCACAGTTCGCTGAGTAAACGGATTTTGCAATTGCCTCTTGAATTGTGTGTGTTGCGTCTGAGGGTCCGGCGGCGGGATTAATAACAAAAATATGCTCCATTTTCTTCACCCTTGTACCTGTTTGTTTTGATTATTGACCGATGCCCACTGAATATTAAGGGCGGTCGGCTTTGTTTCTTTTGAACTTATTATACATCAATAGTTTTAAGTAGTTCAACATTTCAATACAAATATTTTACGAAAAATGAAATTATATGCCGGGAGTATTTTTGATCAAAGCCAGCCTGTTTGCTACTACATAGAATATAGATTTTCTTTTGTTAAAACTCGATTGTTCTACTTGACAACATGAAGGAACTAAATTATAATGTACAAGCTGTGTGTGACACACATAGTGTATTTGACTCTCGTAACATGTGGAGAAGTCGCGTAGCCCGGTCGAGCGCGCACGATTGGAAATCGTGTAACCGTCACAAGCGGTTCGAGGGTTCGAATCCCTCCTTCTCCGCCATAGAAAAGCCCTGTGTTAGTTGATAACACAGGGCTTTTCTATTATTCGAAAGAAATATTGATTTCTATCGGGATGTCATCCGCGAACAGCTCTACACAAATGACGTTATTTGAGCTCATCTTAATTTCTACATTGTTGCCTTCAAGCATTGTCGGAGTTGAAATGTCAATTAAAATGTCAATATTTGAAAAAGCAGTTGCTGCATGCGCGGTTAGCATATTGGTTAGTTCAGATATTGCGCTTTTTGCGGTTTCATCAAGCTCTTCAACCGGTTCACCCATCATCATGACTTCCGCGATTTGTTTTGCCGCTTCAAGCTCAAAAGTGTATACGACATTTCCTCTTACAGCGCCAACGACGCCGACTATAACAATTACTCCGGAACTTGTTATTTCTGCGGTTTTTGCGTTTAAACTACCAATTCGAACGCTGTTAAAACCAATTTCCGGCATTACAGTTGAAAAAGACTCAATAAAAGGATTTATGTATTTTACATCCACTCTTCAGACCCCCATTTAAAACCAACGTTTAGAAGAAGCTGGCCGAAATTAGTTTCAGCAATTGCTGTGGTTGTTTTAAAAGCCGGTGCTGATATGTGAACACTATCACCGGAGAGAATAGAAGGCGGAGCTAAGCGAAGACCTAAGCCCTTGTTTTTCCGGTTTAGTATCGAGCACGCGTTCCCGGCTATAATATTGCCAAATTCTCCTAGTGCCGCCATGACTTCATCATTACTTGCAGCCTGTCTTTTAAATATGGCCGTTGCAAGATTAGCAGCGGTTTCTTTAGATAAATCAATAATCATTCGGCCGGAGAATCTTCCGATAATACCGATAATAATGGTCATTCCCGCGGATTCGTGCTGCTGTTCGGAAGAATATTCCTGTTTATATGTAAGCAAAGTTTTGGTCATTTTATTTACGCCGTCCATAAGAGCTTCTCTAAATACTGCGGGGTATTCCTCATCGAGGAACTGATAAAGCTCATCGGAAGACATTACTTTTTTTATGGTTGTTATCAATTCGTCGGAATCAATGGGCTTTTGAATATAGGCAGATACTTTATTCTTTTTTGCCTCGTTCACGATTTCGTCGTCCATCATTGAGCTAATGACTATAACATGAATGTTCTCATCAATCTCGTGTATTGCGCGAGTGCACTCAAGGCCATCTGTACCCGGAAGCGTCATATCCATCGTTACTAAGTTTGGCTTTTTATCTTTTACTACCGCTTTGACATCTTCAAGTGTTCCGGCATCGCCAACGACTTCATAACCATTGCTTTCCAATATGTTTCTTATAAAAGTTACAGAAAAAGCTGAGTCATCAACAATAACTATTCTTGTTTTTTCCATCAAATCTCACAACCTTTGCTTTGTATTTTTTTTAGCATACCATATTCGACAATATATGTCACTATCTTAAAAAAATATTCAAAAATGCGCACTTATAACAAGAAGAAACGCCATGGGAACTTCATCTGATTTGTAAGAATTATTCTAATATAAAATAATTCTTACATTTTGCTTTGAGTTGTGATATAATGAAATAACAGCGTGTGGTTTTGACAAACGTAAGTCCGGTTGTCAAAACTGCACTTTTTTTAAAACAGGCGGAATTGTTCGCTTTATGAGGATACGCAGGAACGGATAGCTAACTAGTATTATGGTGGGTTTCGCCCATGGATGATGGTAGCTGAAAACAATGGAAATAGGTTTTAAGAAAGAATGGAGCGAAAAACACGATGAAATTGGTTCATGAACAAGTACATCATGTCAAGTATGGCATCGGTACGGTCATAGCTCAGACAGAGGATATTGTTGAAGTAAAATTCAGCAAAGAATTCGGAAATAAGAAATTCGTTTATCCTGTTGCATTTGAAACATTTTTAAAAGTTTGCAATCAAGCTTCCCAAGAGAAAATGAATGAAGAGCTGCGTCAAATACGGGATGAGATAGATAGCCAACGTAAAATGCGCAGGGAAGCGGAGCAAAAGGTTATTGACGATACACACCGCGAAATTCAGGCAAAAAAGCGCGCTGCAACGAAATTAACTACTGCAGCAAAGTCTGCCGAGAAAAAAGCCGCAAAAAAGGCTAAGGAAGAGGCTGACCTTGCTAAAGAAATAAATGATTCTGAATCCATCGCGCTATGAAAGAAAGCCTAAGCCGCTTTATGGTGGCTTAGGCTTTCTTTCATAATCAACTATTTACAGAACAAGTGTTTTGTGGTTTAATAATCAGAAATTTATATTATAGTTGGTGTTACACTTGAAACTCAAAAACAGCTTCCATACTTATGCAATTATTACAATTATTTTTTGGTCTTTAGCATTCGTTCTTACTCGACTAGCACTTGACTATTTCAGTGCCTTTTCCCTCGGCTTTTTAAGATACGTTTTCGCTTCGTGCGCTCTGATTGTTATTGCAATTTTAACAAAAATGAAAATGCCACAAAAAGCAGATTTAATATGGTTTGCACTGTCCGGTGCTCTTGGCTTCTTTCTTTATATGATAGCCTTTAACAAAGGCTGCGAAACTGTAACTTCCTCAACAGGCAGCGTTATTATCGCAACTGTTCCGGTAATAACGGCTTTGCTGGCGCGATTTGTGTATAAGGAAAAGCTTAAGCTGTTCCAATGGGTAGCGATTGCCATCGAATTTTCAGGTGTTGTGGTGCTTACACTTCTGAATGGAGAATTTTCGCTCAACAACGGACTTGCTTGGCTTTTTGCGGCCGTATTGCTTTTGAGCGGATATAATCTTCTTCAGCGCAAGCTTACAAAAACCTATTCCGGACTTCAGGCTTCGGCGTTTAGCATATTCTTTGGCACTATCATGCTTTCCGTATTTGCACCAACAGCTATTACGGAGCTTCCGAAAGCCCCTGCGATTGCTTTTTTTTATATTGCAATACTGGGAGTGTTTTCAAGTGCACTAGCTTATGCAGCGTGGGCGGAGGCTTTTAAAAAAGCAGATAAGGCATCATCCGTAAGCAACTATATGTTTGTTACACCATTTCTCGCAAGTTTGACGGGTTTTTTATTGGCAGGAGAGACAGTCGATAGCGCAACACTTATAGGCGGCGCGATAATCCTTTTTGGACTTTTTATCTTTAACTTCGGTGAAAGACTATTAAAAAGTAATTTGAAACACAGCACTAACAAGTGAATTAAACTAATAATTACATATATTGTATTGACAAGCGACGTGCACCAGTGTATTAATATAATAACACACAGGTGCGCGTCGCATGCAATGCAGCCTTCTCTCGGATATCAAACAGCTTTCAATATTTGCAAAAGTTCGTCCGTTAGATCAACTCTAAGCGCCCTGTATTTTCACGTTATCAGTTATTCTTTCGATATAGCTCCATATCGTTCTTAACTCCCGCTGCAAAGTCGGCATCGGCGTTTTCAAAATATTGCATGACTCTTTTTATTATATCGGGCTTGCAACGCCAAAGCTCAACCGCGATATTGTCACACAGACGAGCCTTTTCAAGCTTCGTAAGGGAACGGTAATGCTCGCCGGCCTGAGTGAAATCGTCTGTTTTGGAAATGACCTTTCGCTCGATGTTTCCGCTGACGTATTTCGGCTTGGGAACCGGAATTTCGGCGGGATGAGGATGGTTATTTGCCAAGCTGTTCGGTGAATAGTTGATAGGCGAGGGGTTGAAGGTATAGGTCATTGAACCGTCGCGCTGGTTATTGACCGGCGACGTTAGCGGCCTGTTCACGGGAAGCTGCATAAAGTTTGGACCGATACGATGCCGCTGCGTGTCGTTATAGGAGAAAGACCTGCCCTGAAGCATTTTGTCCGCAGAAAGCTCAATTCCCGGCACAATATTTGCGGGGCAGAAAGCCGCCTGCTCGATTTCGGCAAAGAAGTTTTGCGGATTTCTGTTTAACGTCATAACGCCGACCTTAATTAGAGGAAAAACATCCTCAGGCCAAGTTTTGGTATCATCCAGTGGGTCAAAGGGCTGATTTTCGCCCTCCTCAGGCGTCATTAGCTGAACACAAAGCTCATATTTCGGGAAATCACCCTTCGCAATTGCATCATGGAGGCGATTTACCGCAATATCGGGGTCGCTTCCGGCAAAGTGCTCAGCCTCAATACGGCTTATTGTTTCTATTCCCTGCATGGTTTTCCAATGGAATTTGACAAAATGACGAACGCTGTCACGGTTTACCCAAATATAGGTGTTAACGCCGAAACCATCAACATTCCGATAATCACGAATTGTGCCTCTGTCGCTGTAAAGCCAGGTTATCATATGGGTTGCCTCGGGAGTGAGAGAGACAAAGTCCCAGAACCGCTGGGGGTCTCGAAGATTGTTGTCCGGCGAGGGTTTAAGCGAGTGTATTACGTCCGGAAACTTTATTGCGTCACGGATGAAGAACACAGGAAGGTTGTTTCCGACCAGGTCGTATATACCGTCATTTGTGTAAAACTTGGTAGCAAAGCCCCTCGGATCTCGCAATGTATCGGCCGAGCCTCGTCCGCCGATAACCGTTGAAAACCGAACCAACACGGGAGTCTGCTTTCCCTTCCTTTGCAAGAAATCAGCTGTTGTGTAAGCTTCCATGCTCTCATAGGTGATAAAGCTTCCGAAAGCTCCGGTGCCTTTTGCGTGAACTACACGCTCGGGAATACGCTCCCTGTCAAAATGTGAAAGCTTGTCGATGAAATGTAAATCCTCTAATAGTACAGGGCCGTCAGTTCCAACAGTAAGGGAACTTGTGTCGTTTGGTATCGGATGGCCGAAGCTGTCCGTCATAGCGCCTTTAGAAGAATCAATATCCTCCAAAATTTGTTTAGGCATTGGAGCTTCAATGATTGCAGCAGTTTCAACTATCGGTCGCCTTAAGTCCTGAGAGACTTCGCTTACTTCGGGAGAGGGCCTTAACGGCATAGGTGCCGGTTGGTGGGGACTGTTTTGAATTTGTGGTAACTTCATTTTTGATGCTTGCTTTTGTTTTTGACCCTGCAAATATGCGTTTTGTAAGGGGGTCATTCGTGGATTTTTTCCGTTATTGTTTATATACATATAATCACTCCTGTTATCGGTTTATTCCACCGTTACAGATTATTCTTTTGTGACAAGGACTGTTAACACGGCTGAGAGTTTTGCGAGAAAATGCCACGTTAAATCTTAAGATTGAATATTAATACCTTTTGAGGTATACTACATATATAAATAACTACCAATAATTCTCAAGCAATGATAAAACTACTGGAGGTCACGTATGGAAAAATCCACAACTCAAGGCAAGGGGAAAAGAACAGTAAAAAATCTTCTCATAACATTGGTGTTCGGACTGGTATATTTTTATGCCAAGCTGCCGGCTATCAATTTGCATGACTCGGCTTTTTACACCTTCGTTTTGCTTTTGGCGGCGGTATACTGTTTTCTTTCAATTCTTACGCAGGGCTTATTCAAAGCCGAAAGCGGTCGTGAACTTTGGCAGAGCGTTAAAACCCACTGCACGATTCCGGTGTTTCTTTGTATCATTCTAGCCGTGATTTTTATAATCGGAAGTCTGATTTCTTCGCCGATTATTCGCGCAGGGGCTTATCGAAGTCTTATCACTGTGGAAACGGGAGACTTCGCCGCTGAGGTGGACCAGATTTCCTTTAATCAAATACCAATGCTTGATGAAGCAAGCGCTATGAAGCTTGGCGACAAGAAGATGGGCGAGCTTGCGGACATTGTTTCCCAATTTCAGGTGGCAGACGACTATACCCAAATCAACTACAATGGTAGGCCTGTCAGAGTGACACCGCTTTATTACAGTGATATGTTTAAATGGCTGACCAATCGCGGTGATGGCCTGCCGGCTTACATCATTATTGATATGGTAACGCAGGATACAGAGGTTGTAAGACTTGAAGAAGGAATGAAATACACAACGACCGAGTATTTGTTCCGCAACGTTGAACGCCATCTACGCATTAATTATCCGACTTATATGTTTAATACAGCCAATTTTGAAATCGATGATGAGGGCGTGCCATATTGGGTTTGCCCAAGAATCGTGAAAAAAGTCGGACTGTTTGGCGGCACGGATATAAACGGAGCAGTCCTCATGAACGCGATTACAGGCGAATGCACGTACTACATCGCTGAGGAAGTTCCCGATTGGGTGGATAGAGTATACTCTGCCAGTCTGATAATGAACCAATATGACTACTATGGAATGTACCAGAACGGCTGGCTAAACTCTTTCATAGGACAACGTGGAGTAACAATAACATCGGACGGCTATAACTACATCGCAAAGGACGGCTGTGTATATTTATATACCGGTATCACAAGCGTTGTTTCCGACAACTCAAACATCGGCTTTATTTTAACTAACCAGAGAACGAAGGAAACGAAGTATTATCCCTGTGCGGGAGCTCAGGAAAAAGCGGCAATGTCCAGCGCGGAGGGCATCGTTCAATACATGGACTATGTCGCAACCTTCCCGCTGCTTCTCAACATTTCAAACCAGCCGACCTATTTTATGGCTTTGAAGGATTCGGGCGGACTTGTAAAAATGTACGCTATGGTCAATGTTCAGCAGTACCAATTGGTCGCCTCCGGCACAACTGTGGCGGAATGTGAGCGGAATTATGTAAACCTTATGGCGGGCAGTAATCTTGCCGACACAGGCGAGTTGGAGGGAGCGACTGTTAAGGGAACAATCGAAGACATCCGAACCGCGGTTATCGATGGAAATACAAGTGTGTTCATTAAGCTGGAGGGCGACGATTATTACTATATAATATCAGTCTCGGATGCAAAGCTTGCGGCTGTGTTGTCCGTGGGCGACAGGGTTGAAGTTACACCTTCCTCGGACGACGGAGAACTTCGAAGCGCCTATAACGTTGTTCGTTTGAGCTGAGCAGGGGAGAGCTAATCCCCGTTGGGAAGAAACATTATCGGGAGAAACTAAATGGCTCTTTATGCAATCGGGGATTTGCACCTATCAATAAGCACAAATAAGCCCATGGATATCTTTGGCTCAAGGTGGGAAAACCACACCGAAAAGCTTTGCAGCGCCTTTTCTTCGCTGACGGAGGACGACCTTACTGTTATCTGCGGTGATTTGAGCTGGGGGATGGATTTGAATGAGGCGAGGGAGGACTTTCTCTTTATCGACCGCTTGCCCGGCAGGAAAATTATTCTTAAGGGCAACCATGATTACTGGTGGTCTACAGCTTCAAAGGCAAAGAGCTTTTTTGGGCAGAATGGCATTACCACAATTGATATTCTCAATAACAACTGTTATTTCTACGGGGAAGGCAACGCAATCTGCGGAACACGCGGATGGTTTTACGAAGAGGAAACCGGTTCCGCGCACGACAAAAAGATAATGAATCGAGAACTGTTAAGACTTGAAACCTCGCTTAAAGCGGCGGTTGATAGAAAAAAGTATGTGTTTTTACATTATCCACCAAAATACGGCGGATATGTTTGCACAGAGATACTTGACCTGTTTGACAAATATGGGGCAGTCATGTGCTGCGCGGGACATATTCACGGAAAGAGCTTGCAAAATATTTTTGAGGGGAAGTACCGTGGAGTTGAATACCGAATGGTGTCCGCAGACCATCTGAACTTCAGTCCTATCAAGATTTTGGACTAAGCAATTGTTCACAGAAAGTATTTGCATTTACTAGGCATATCTGTTACAATACTGCGTATGGAATTTGACAATATCGGGATTTTATGCGATTCCGATGTAATTTGTAGGAGGAAAAAACTTAATGATCGTCAAAAACGTAGAGAAAAAAGAAACCAATCTTGTTGCACTTCAGGTGGAAATTGACAAGGATGAATTTGAAAAGGCTGTTAGTAGCGCTTATCATAAAAATAAAAGCAAGGTTTCTGTGCCCGGCTTCCGCAAGGGCAAAGCACCCAGAATGGTTATTGAAGGAATGTACGGCACAAACGTTTTTTACGAAGACGCCATTGAGGAAATTTCTCAAGAGGCATTTGAGCTTGCCGTTAAAGAAAACGCGCTTCAGGTTGTTGGCCGTCCTAACATTACCGCTGCTGATGTCAGTGACGACAAGGCTTTGTCGTTGACCTTTGAAACAGCGGTTTATCCCGAAGTCACTCTCGGCCTGTATAAGGGCATTGAAGCTCCCAAGCAGGAAATCAACATTACAGATGTCGATGTCGATGCTTATATAGACGAAATTCGTAAGCGCAATGCTCGTCAGATAACTGTTGAGCGTGCAGCAAAGCTTGGCGACACCGTTGTTATGGACTACGACGGCTATCTCGACGGTACTCGTTTTGACGGCGGAAAGGCCGAAGAAGCAAGCCTTGAACTCGGCTCGGGACAGTTCGTTCCAGGCTTCGAGGATCAGATTGTAGGCATGAAGGCCGGCGATGCAAAGGATATTGACATCACTTTCCCCGAAGACTATCACGAAGGTCTGGCAGGAAAAGCAGTTGTTTTCAAGGTTAAGGTTCATGAAGTCACAGAGCTTGAGCTTCCAGCTGTCGACGATGAGTTTACAAAAGACGTTTCCGAGTTTGACAAGCTCGAGGACTACAGAATTGCAATTCACGAGCAGCTTTTGCAGGCTCGTGCAAAGGTGGTTGACGAGGACTTTGGCTACGAAGTAATGCTGAAGGCAGTTGCAAACATGACCTGTGACGTTCCCAAGGCGATGATAGATGAGCGCATGGGTGACATGATTAACGAATACGACCGTAACCTTATGACCCGTGGAATGCATCTTGAAGAGTATATGCGCATGACCGGCATGGACCCCGTTACCTTCAACAATATGCTTAAGCCTCAGGCTGAGGCACAGGTCAGAACAGACATTCTACTTTCCGCAATTGTTAAGGCAGAGGACATTCAGGTTACCGAAGAAGAACTTGATAAAGCTATTGCCGACATTGCAGGAGCATACAACATGACCGTTGACCAAATTAAATCAATGGTTCCTGCTGATGCTATGGCAGAAGACATGAAGAAGAAGAAAGCAAACGATATCATTATGCAGAGCGCAGTCGGCGTTGCTCCCGTTGCAGAAGCAAAGGAAGAGAAACCGGCAGCTAAGAAAACCGCTGCAAAGAAAACTACAAAAAAAGCAGAAGCCCAGACCGAAGCCGTTGCTGAGTGATTTTAGGTTTACACTAAATTCGGCAGGGTCAGACAGGTGAGTAACAGGACCGATTTACGGGAATATTTACCTGAGATTATGGGTATCTTCTTTTAGATAATAAAACTGTTAAAGGAGATTTATCATGAGTTTAGTACCTTATGTTGTTGAGCAAACCTCTCGCGGAGAACGTTCATATGATATTTTTTCAAGACTTCTCAACGACCGTATCGTCATGCTCTCCGAAGAAGTTAATGACACAACCGCAAGTCTTATCGTTGCCCAGCTTCTGTTTCTTGAGGCTCAGGACCCCGACAAGGACATCCAGTTCTACATTAATAGCCCCGGCGGAAGCATTACTTCCGGAATGGCTATTTACGACACAATGCAATATATAAAGCCCGACGTCTCCACAATTTGCATTGGCATGGCGGCATCCATGGGCGCGTTCCTTCTTGCAAGCGGAGCAAAGGGTAAGAGATTTGCATTGCCGAATTCCGAGATTATGATTCACCAGCCTTCTGCCGGCACTCAGGGGCAGATTACAGACATGGCTATCCACCTTAAGCGCTTGGAAACAATTAAAAAGCGTATGAATCAAATTTTGGCGGAGAAAACCGGAAAACCTATCGAGATAGTCACTGCCGACACCGAGCGAGACAATTTCATGTCTGCTGAAGAAGCTGTTGAATACGGAATTATCGACAAGATTCTTTACAAGCGCTAATGTTGCTTGAGCAAATTATATAAATGGGGTAGTTATGTCAAAATTTGATGAAAGCAAGAATATTCGTTGCAGCTTTTGCGGTAAGCCCCAATCATTGGTTGAACGTATGATTGCCGGTAACGGCTCATATATTTGTGATGAGTGTGTTCGCCTGTGCATGAGCATAGTTGATGAGGGCTTTGATTCGAAAAATAACGCTATTTCACCCAATAAAACTGTTGTTAGCAACAGTTTTGGGTTTAAAAGCGGCAATCTTCCTCGGCCGGTTGACATTAAAAAGGTATTGGATGATTATATCATCGGACAGGATAAGGCAAAGGTTGCACTGGCTGTTGCTGTTTACAACCATTATAAGAGAGTGCTTTACGGAGATAACGGCGATGTCGATCTCCAGAAGAGCAACATACTCTTGATAGGCCCGACAGGAAGCGGCAAAACGCTTTTTGCGCAAACGATGGCTAGAGTTCTTGACGTTCCATTTGCTATTGCGGACGCAACTACGCTTACCGAGGCCGGTTATGTCGGAGAAGATGTTGAAAACATTTTACTTAGACTCCTCCAAGCCGCAGATTTTGACGTTGAAAAGGCCGAACACGGAATTATTTATATCGATGAGATGGACAAAATTTCGCGTAAAAGTGAAAATACGTCCATTACACGCGATGTTTCCGGCGAGGGCGTCCAGCAGGCTCTGCTCAAAATTCTAGAGGGCACAGTTGCAAATGTTCCTCCGCAAGGCGGAAGAAAACATCCGCATCAGGAGTTTATCAAGGTTGACACGTCAAAGATTCTGTTTATATGCGGCGGCGCATTTGACGGCATTGAAAAGATTATCGAAAATCGACTTGATAGAAAAAGCATTGGCTTTGGTGCGGAAATCAAGAGCAAAACTGAGCGCGATACAGGTGCAATAATGCAGGAAATCCAGTCACACGACCTGTTAAAATTCGGAATTATCCCGGAGCTTATAGGGCGTCTTCCGGTTATTGTGCCGCTCAATTCACTTAAGCGCGAAGACCTTATCAGAATTCTCAAGGAACCAAAAAACGCCTTAACACGTCAGTATAAAGCTTTGCTGAATTTTGATGATGTTGAGCTTGTGTTTGAGGAAGACGCTCTTGAGTCCATTGCTGACAAGGCAATTAAGATGGAAATCGGAGCGCGCGGACTTCGTAGTGTGATGGAAAACATCATGACTGATATTATGTTTGAAGTTCCGTCCGACCCGACCATCAGCCAGGTTATTGTTACAGGAGACTGCGTTAAAAACGGTATTTCACCGATGGTAATTCGTAAGAAAGCATCGTCGCAAAGCTGAATGGTTTAGTCAACTGTTCCTTATGAATATGAAAAAGCCGCAGCTTTGCGGCTTTTTCGGTATCTTCGAAAGGAGAAAAAATGAACGAGATTAATAACGTTAATGGCACCGGGTATCCTTTACTACCTATGCGAGGACTCTCGATTTTCCCCGGTATGCTCATTAATTTTGACGTAATTCGGCCCAAGTCAGTAGCCGCGCTTAACTGCGCTCTTGAAGCAAGCCGAATGATTTTTATTGTTGCTCAGCGAGATATTTCTAAGGAAATTCCATCCGAGCGCGACCTTTATACAGTAGGCACGGTTTGCCGTGTGAAACAGCTTCTTCGTATTCCGGGTACTGAGGGCGTCCGCGTTCTTGTAGAAGGGATAAAACGAGCCAAAATCAAGCACTTTAAAGAAAAAGATGAATTCTATTATGCAGATGTGGCTCTTGTGGAAGACACTGACGAGAAGTATTCCTCGGCAAAAGCTGAAGCACTTATAAGAAAGTGCTTAACTCTTTTTGATGAATATGCGCACCTTTTCGGGGCGTTGGCGCCTGAGCTGCTGGCAAAAATCGCAAGCTCGGATAAACCCGGCTATGTAGCCGATTTTATTGCACAGAACATATATATGAAGCCGGAAAAAAAGCAGGCGCTTTTAGAAGAGCTTAACCCGTTGCAGCGAGTTGTGCTTTTAAATCGCTTCTTAGCAAGGGAAATTGCTGTGCTATCAATTGAGCAAGACCTCACTGAGCGCACGCATGAGCAGATGACAAAGTCGCAAAAAGAGTTTTTCCTGCGCGAACAACTCAAGCTTATTCAGGCAGAACTGGGTGAGTTTGACGATACGGTTGAAGATTACAACGAATACCGCAAGAAGATTTATTCTCTAAAGCTTTCAGACGAGATAACGGAAAAGCTTTTCAAAGAAGTATCGCGTCTTGCAAAGCAGCCGTCCGGCTCATCTGAAAGTGCCGTTATTCGCAACTATTTGGACACTTGCCTTGAGCTGCCATGGAATAAAAGGACAAACGAATCGATTGATATAGCAAAGGCACGAAAAATACTTGACGATGACCATTTTGGGCTGGAAAAGGTGAAATCTCGCGTCATTGAATACCTTGCCGTAAAGCAGCTCGCACCGGAACTTAAGGGCACGGTGCTTTGCCTTGTAGGGCCTCCCGGAACCGGCAAGACCAGTATTGCGATGAGTATTGCCAGAGCTACTAACCGCAAGTTTACGCGTATTTCTCTCGGCGGCGTTCATGACGAAGCCGAAATCCGCGGACACCGTAAAACTTATGTCGGAGCAATGCCGGGAAGAATTATTGCAGGTCTTGAGCAAGCAAAAAGCTCCAATCCGCTTATGCTGCTAGACGAGATCGATAAGCTATCAAGCGACTATCGCGGAGATCCTGCGGCCGCTCTTTTAGAGGCACTGGATTTTGAACAGAACCACAGTTTCCGCGACCACTATGTAGAGATCCCGTTTAACTTATCCGACACCATGTTTATTACAACGGCAAACACAACCGAAACTATTCCGAGAGCTTTGCTCGACAGGATGGAAGTTATCGAGCTCTCGAGCTATACCGATGAGGAAAAGCTTGAAATCGCAAAGCGCCATCTCATTCCTAAGCAGCGAAAAAAACACGGACTTTCTGCCGCCCAGCTCAAGCTGAGCGACGACGCGGTCAGAGAGCTGATAACGCTGTTTACTCGGGAATCGGGAGTTCGCAACCTTGAGCGTGAAATTGCCTCCGTTTGCCGCAAATCAGCAAGAATGATTGCCGACGGCGAGTGCAAATCAGTCAGACTTAAAGCCGGAATGCTTGAAACAATTTTAGGCCCTGCGAAATTCAAGCCGGATGTTCTCACCCCTGTCGACGAAATCGGTTTGGTGCGCGGACTTGCTTGGACGAGTGCAGGCGGAACTGTTCTCGATGTTGAGGCAAGTGTTCTGGAGGGCAACGGAAATCTTGAGCTTACAGGTAATCTGGGCGACGTTATGAAGGAATCGGCGAAGGCAGCAGTATCCTATATCCGCAGCCGCACCGAAATTCTGGGCATAGACCCTGATTTTCATAAGTCAAAGGATATACACATACATTTCCCCGAGGGAGCAATCCCGAAGGATGGTCCTTCTGCCGGTATCACAATTTGCATTGCGGTTATTTCCGCACTGACAAACACGCCTGTCCGCCGAGATGTGGCAATGACAGGAGAAATCTCACTTCGAGGAAGAGTTATGCCGATTGGCGGTCTGCGTGAAAAAACAATGGCGGCTTTGCGTTCTGGAATCAAGACGGTCATTATTCCGGCTGAAAACGAAAAGGACCTTGAAGAAATCGACCAGACTGTCCGCGCAGCGCTTAATTTCGTTGTAACGGATCATGTTGACAAGGTGTTGGACGTTGCGCTTAACCGTAAAATTGACTGTTTAGTTAAAAATGATGAAGCACCAGACGGTGTTGAAATGCCTATTATTGAAACCCAAAACTCGGTTTGCTCGTCAAATCTTAGGCAGTAGGAGCAGTAATGAATATTAACAACGCCGAGTTCGTTCTTTCGGCCGCAAGTCCGAAAGACTTTATTTCCGGCAGTCAGCCGACTATAGTATTTTCCGGCAAGTCAAATGTTGGCAAATCCTCGGTCATTAACAGGCTGCTTAACAGAAAAAGCTTTGCTCGAGTCAGCGCTTCACCCGGAAAGACTGTACACGTCAATTATTTTTTAATCGACCGCAAGGTTTATTTCGTCGACTTGCCGGGCTACGGCTTTGCAAAGGTCTCCAAGACGGAAAAAGAACGCTGGGGCACGCTGATGGAGGAGTTTTTTGCCCGTGATGGGCTGATTTCCCTCGGCGTAATGATTGTTGATTCACGCCACAAACCCACGGCGGATGATGTTACGATGGCGGGCTGGTTTTTGTCTACCGGCTGTCCCTTTGTCGTTATTGCAAACAAGTGCGACAAGCTTAAAAAAAGCGAGATGGAGCCAAATGTCGCCTTGATACGTGAAACGCTCAAGCTTCCGCAGGAGCTTCGGATTATTCTGTTTTCTGCAGAAAAGGGTACGGGAACTTCTGAACTTATGAGTGAAATAATGCGTTTTGTTAAATAAATTCTATGGAGGGACCTGCCATGCCTTTTGTAAAAGTTGAAATCATTCAAGGAAATACTCCGGAATATAAGTCACTTCTTTTGCAGACAATACACGACGCACTGGTGCTTTCATTGGGGATATCTGATGATGACAGGTTTCAGCGACTTTATGAGCTGAAATCGTCAGATTTTGAGCATCGAGCAACGGCTTCGGATAAAATTACTTTAATTGAGCTTACGCTGTTCCCAGGACGAAACAGAGAGATGAAAAGGGATGTAATAATCGAAATAACCCGACTGTTGGGTGAAAGATTGTCAATTGCTCCCAACGACATTTATATTATAATAAATGAGCCCCCTCTCGAAAACTGGGGCTTGCGTGGTGAGCAGGCAAGCGAAATGCAGATTAACTATAAAAAATAATGTAAAATCCGGGACAGAGTGATTTGTACGGCGTTAAATGCCGAATGAAGGATTTCTGTCCCGTACTTGTTTTTTTCGGCGAAAATTGGTATAATAGCTTAAATTCGTATTGGATCGCTTTTTCTTGATTTTGGAGGTATAGTTATTAGCAGCTTAAACACATTCTGGGCCGGGCTCGATTGGTCTTATGTAACTGATAAAATAATTATAGTCATAGCTGCTTTGTTAAGCTTTACCTTCCACGAGCTTAGCCATGGCTTTGTTGCGTATAAGCTAGGGGACGATACCGCGAAAAATGCGGGAAGACTCACCCTGAACCCAATTAAGCATATCGACGTTGTTGGGCTTATTTTAATAATAGTTTCGGGATTTGGCTGGGCAAAGCCTGTGCCTATCAATATGAATAACTTTAAAAAGCCGAAGGAAGGAATGGCAATTTCAGCGCTTGCCGGACCTGTTTCCAACTTATTGCTTGCTGCTGTTGCCCTTTTAATTTTCGGTTTTGTCGCGGCACCCTTGGGAAAAGCCGGTAGTGCCGGAGACTTTTTGCTGCAATTGCTTTATACAACAGCATATATAAACTGTGTTCTCGCCGTGTTCAACATCATTCCAATTCCGCCGCTTGACGGGTCAAAGGTTTTGTTTTCGCTCCTGCCGGAAAGAGAATATTACAAATTGATGCAATATGAACGTTACGGAATGATAATACTCCTCATTTTGGTTGTAACGCATACAATCACGCCCATTCTTACTACCGGAGTCAGCTGGGTTTTTGATGTACTATTACCTATCGCCCGGTGGTCGGCCTCTTTGGTGGCTTAAAGCCCTATCTGGACAAATCCTGTGCGCATAATCGCGCTGTGAGGAACACTATGGAAAACCCCACCTTTCACCTTGAGGGCATCGTTAAAAGCAGAGATGAGATGCAGGACTTTAGCGGGCCGCTGAACCTGATTTTGATGCTTCTTTCAAAAAACAAAATTGAAATACGCGACCTCAAAATTTCCGAAATACTTAGCCAATACATCGATTATATTGCAAAAATGCAGGAAATGGATTTGGACGTGGCCAGTGAATTCGTTCAAATGGCATCATATCTAGTCTACATCAAAACAAAGACGCTGCTTGTCACGGAGGAAGAGATTTCCGAAATTGAAGAGCTCATGTCTTCGCTCGAACAGCTCAAATGCAAGGAAGCCTACACCAGCATCAAGGCTATCACTCCCGAGCTTTCAAAGGCCGCGGAGCAGGGTACACTGATGTTTTCAAAAATCCCTGAGCCGCTAAGAGGGCACGGGGACAAGGCCTATCGATACAGTCATGAGCCGCAAGAGCTTCTGCTGGCGCTTATGTCAGTGGTTTCACGAGGAGAGCTTAGCCGCGACGCGGAGCACAACGGCATACTTGTTCCAAAGCGCATAATCTACGGAGTTCGTGAAAAATGTGAGCAGCTGCTTGCCCTTTTGCAAAGCGGCAGGGTACATACATTGCAGGAGCTTTATCTTATGAGCAAGACCCGCTCAGAGGTTATAGCGACCTTTATTTCCGTGCTTGAACTTTGCAGTATGGGCAGTCTTGAAATTATTGATAACGATGGGGCACTGACAATTTCTCTGTGCGGTACTATACCCAATGAAATACCGGAGCTTATCTCCGACTAGAAAGACAAAGATAAATGGATGAAAAAGAACTGAAATCAACTATTGAGGCAATTCTTTTCGCTTCGGGTGAGCCTGTTCCGGCAGAAAGAATTGCGCTTGTTTTGGGGCTGGATAAAGAAGAAATACTTAAAGCCGCAAAGGCACTTGCGGATGAATACAGCTTTCAGCAGCGTGGAATACGGCTTGTACGCATGGACGAAGCCTTGCAGCTATGCAGTGCGCCGGAATATGCTCAAAGCATTTCCTTTGCGCTTGAACGCCGGAAACCACCCAAATTGAGCCAACCTGCACTTGAAGTGCTTGCAATATGCGCGTATTTTCAACCCGTAACTAGGGCCTATGTCGACCAAGTACGGGGAGTTGATAGCTCCTATACAATGGGTATTCTGCAGGAGCGTGGACTTATTGAGGTCTGCGGAAAGCTTGATGTAACGGGCAGACCTTCAATTTATAGGACCAGCGAGCTCTTTCTCCGAACGATGAGCATAACCAACTTAGGTGAGCTTCCCAAGCTTCCCGATATGAGCAGTGACGACGGAATCGCAAAGCTCGCGCAGGTAATTGACTCGCTTAAATCAGAAGACAACGAGCAGCTCCAAATCATGAACTGAGATTTCGTCCCGAAAGAGGTGGAGCCTTTGAAAACGCTTATTGTCGTGCTTTTGGTTTTGACCGTTTTATTGCTAACGCCTTTAGGCGTCGATGGCGGTTATAACGGAAAAACCCTTATTCTTGGAATACGGATTGGTCTATTCAACATCCGTGCTTTTCCAAAAAAGAAAAAGCGCGCGAAGCCACAAAAACCAAGAAAGAAAAAACTGACAAAGCACCCTGAGGAAATTTCAAAAGCGGAGAAGAAAGCAAAAAAGCCCTTTGATATCAAAACGCTTAAGAGTTTATTAAAGCCAGTGCTCAAAGCCTTGGGGCGCTTTCGAAAAAAACTCCGGCTGAATTATCTTCGCATACACTACACCTTTGCCACGGACGACCCCTTTAAAACCGCAATGGGTTTTGGCGCATCCTCGGCGGTAATGGGCTCTATTTTGTCACTGGTCGAAAATGCGTTTGATATCGGAGAGCGCGACATTGGCACATCTTTTGACTTTTTGAGCGATAAGCCCGTATTTGACTTCTGGATAACTACGACGATTCAGGTGTGGGAAATTCTATATATTGCAATTGCATTTGGAATAGACTACCTCAAGCTAAAACTAAAACAAAAAACAGAAGACCGTAAAGGAAAGGAATGACGTTATGGAAAGACATCCTATAGGCGACCTTACAGAGGTTACATTGTCTAAAATCAAAGAAATGGTAGATGTAAACACAATTGTGGGATCCCCCATTACAACACCCGACGGAACAACCCTAATACCCATTTCAAAAGTAACTTTTGGCTTTGGGAGCGGCGGCTCCGATATACCCTTTAAGGACAGAGGGGGATTTGGCGGAGGCAACGGCGCAGGTGTCAAAATTGACCCTGTTGGCTTCCTTACAATCAGCGACGGCGTTGTGAAGATGCTTAACATCACCGCGCCTGCGAGCACAACAGTCGACAGACTGGTCGAGCTTATCCCCGAAATCATCGATAAGGTTGAACTGCTCATCGAGAAGCACAAGAAGGACTAAGAGGCCAATTGCCAAAGACTGTATAATATTGCTAACCCCAGTCAATAATAAGCACTGCCCAAAAAATTCAAGGGTGGTGCTTATTATTGAGAAAAGTGGCCTCGGGTATCCTCACGGCGATTCTTGTTTTTACTTTGATTCTTCCTTGCGGCGTGTATGCCGCACCGGACAACTGCGCTTCGTCCGCAATTTTGGTACACGCAGATACCGGACAAATCCTGTATAGCAAAAACGCCGATTCAAAAATGCTTATTGCCAGCACAACAAAGATTATGACGGCTTTGGTGGTCCTGGAAAACTGCTCTCCTGACGAACAGGTGAATATTCTTTCCGAATACACCTGCGTTGAAGGCTCCTCAATGTATTTGAAGGCTGGAGAGTCATACACAGTGCGAGACCTTCTTTACGGAATGCTGCTAGTTTCGGGCAACGACGCGGCAACGGCTCTGGCCTTCCATTGCGGAGGCAGCATTGAAGGCTTTGCCGAGATGATGAACGCAAAGGCTCGCAAAATGGGGCTAGTGAATTCCTCCTTTAAAAACCCTCACGGACTTGACGCGGATGGGCACTACTCTTCAGCGGAGGATTTGGCACTCATAACCTGTGAGGCTATGAAAAATGAGCTTTTTGCCAAAATCGTATCTACTAAGACATACGTCGTCGGCGAACAGACTTTTATGAACCACAACAAGCTTTTGTGGAGCTATGAGGGCTGCTTGGGTATTAAAACAGGCTATACAATCGCAGCCGGCAGAAGCCTTGTATCCAGCGCGGAAAGGAACGGGCTTCGGCTTATCTGCGTCACGCTGTCCGATCCCGATGATTGGAACGACCATAAAAAGCTGTATGATTGGGCTTTCTCTTCTTTTGAGTACAAAAGAGTTCTCCCAATCGGAGTTATCTGTGATCTACCCGTAATCTCCGGAGTGAAAGCCGAGGTCGGGGTATCTGTCACCGAGGACAGCCGTATTCTTGCTGAAAAGGACGCGGAGATAGGTTTTACGCTTGAGCTGCCGGAATTCGTATATGCCGGAATTAAAGCCGGAGAGTGTGCCGGCAGGGCTTTTGTTACCGCAAACGGCACGGTTATCGGAGAATTTCCGCTAAATTACACAGAAGATGTTCAGCTTGCAGATAACGCAAGACTTTCTGCGTGGGGACGAATTAAGCGAGCTTGGTTCATCGCAAACAAATATGGCTTTATGTTTAAAGGAACTGATTAAATAGTTATTACAATTCTTCCGGAGGTAATTATGGAACAAAGACTGCAAAAAATAATAGCATCCTCCGGCTTCTGCTCACGTAGGGCGGCGGAAAAGCTGATTGAAGAGGGCAGGGTAACAGTAAACGGTGAAATGGCGACGCTGGGTTCATCAGCGGATGACGCAGTTGACGAAATTAGAATTGATAACAATCCTCTGGCTAAAAACGAGCAGAGGACTTACATAATGCTTAATAAACCGCGCGGTGTCCTATCTTCGATGAGCGATGACAGGGGAAGACGGACTGTCGCTGACCTGACAAACAATGTTGGCGTAAGGGTCTATCCAGTCGGAAGGCTCGACTACGATTCCGAGGGACTTCTAATCATGACCGATGACGGAGAACTAGCGCATAAGCTCATGCATCCGTCGCACGAAATCGGAAAGACATATGAACTGCGGGCGCAGGGCGGAGACATGGCTCATGCGCTTGAAATTCTGCGCTCGCCGCTTGACATCGATGGCTATACCATTAACCCTGCCGTGGTTAAGCTTCTTAACCAATCGGAAAATGACGCTCTCTTTTTAGTCACTATCAAAGAAGGACGAAACAGGCAAATACGAAAAATGTGCGAGCAGGCAGGGATAACGGTAATCAGGCTTAAGCGAATTTCAGAAGGCAACCTAAATCTTGGCAAGCTTCCCTCGGGCGAGTGGCGCTACTTAGAAAGCGCTGAGATTGAGAACTTGCAAAAATGTGCACAAATCACTCTGCCAAAGGCGAAATATTCTAGATAAATGCAGGATAACAAATATTTTGCTGCTTAGGCACTTGCTTTTGGTTTGTAAACTGTAGTAATATTGATTGTAATGACAAGACCAAACCGAAACAACGAGGATGTGAAATAATGGATAAAGATGTTCTGGCTGTAATTGCGAGTAATAACATTCACTATTCAAAAGGTCAGCGGCGCATTGCTAAATATATTCTGGAAAACTACGACAAAGCGGCATTTATGACCGCAGGGAAGCTTGGCGTGACCGTTGGCGTCAGCGAATCCACCGTTGTGCGATTTGCCGCTGAGCTGGGCTACGACGGCTATCCGGGGATGAGAAAAGCCCTGCAGGAGATAATCCGCAACAGGCTTACTTCCGTTCAGCGAATCGAAGTGGCAAAGGACATGATTAATGGTTCAAACGTACTTAAAGCGGTATTAAACGCCGACATGGAAAAGCTTGAAAAAACCATCGACGAAATTGACACCATCAGCTTTGATGCAGCTGTTGATGCAATAATAAGCGCGAAACACGTCTACATTGTTGGAATGCGCTCCTCAGCGACTCTTTCCAGCTTTATGGGCTACTACTTAAACCTTCTTCGTGATAATGTTCATCTGCTTCACGATACGGCAGTAAGTGAGGTATACGAACAAGTTATACGCATCAACGAGGGCGATGTTTTTATTGCCATGAGCTATCCTCGCTATTCCTCACGAACTGTCAAGGCAATGCGCTTTGCGAAAGAAGCTGGAGCGACAACCATCAGCCTAACCGACGGAGAGTCCTCTCCGCTTGTTAAAATCTCCGATATAACGCTGTTTGCAAGGAGCGACATGGTTTCATTTTTAGATTCACTTGTTGCGCCTTTAAGCCTGATAAACGCGCTGATTGTATCTATCGGGCTGCGTTCAAATGACGCCTTGTCCGACACGTTCAAGCGTCTGGAAACCGTTTGGACGGAGAATGAGGTATATGAAAACACTGCAGGTTGAGGCTGTTGTTATCGGCGGAGGAGCGGCAGGGCTTTTGGCAGCAGCACTGCTTGCTGAGCGCGGCGTCGACACATTATTAATCGAGCCAAATAAATTTATGGGCAAAAAACTCCGTATAACGGGTAAGGGCCGCTGCAACCTCACAAATAATTGCGATAACAAGCAATTTCTTGAAAACGTACCCTGCAACGGCAGCTTTTTATATAGCGCAATTAACAGATTCAGCACAGCGGACGCGATGGCTTTTTTTGAGCGAATTGGAGTACCTCTTAAAACTGAGCGCGGAAACAGAGTTTTTCCTGTCAGCGACAGCGCAAACGATGTTGCAAACGCGCTTGAGCGTTACGGACGTGAAAAGGGAGTAAAGCGGCTTAATAAGCGCGTTACTTCGCTTAAAACCACCGACGGCGTGCTATCGAGCATCGTTGCAGAGGACACAGCAATAAAGTGCAAGGCGGCAATACTTTGCACCGGCGGCGCAAGCTATCCCGGAACAGGCTCGACAGGGGAGGGCTATGCTCTTGCAAAAAGCCTTGGGCACACGGTTATTGCGCCTTGTCCTTCGCTTGTTCCGCTGGTTTCAGATGATGAATATTGCTTGGAAATGCAGGGCTTTTCTCTGAGGAATGTGACTTTGCGAGTTTTTGATGAGAATAACAAGGTGGTTTTTGAAGAGCTGGGTGAAATGCTGTTTACGCATTTTGGGGTATCCGGCCCGCTTGTTTTATCGGCGAGCTCGCATATGAGGGATTTTTCAACGCATAAATATCGCCTGTCAATTGATTTGAAGCCGGGGCTTAGCGAACAGCAGCTGGACGAGAGAATTTTGCGCGATTTTAAAAAATACGTAAACAGGGATTTCTGCAACTCGCTTTGCGACCTTGCAGGAAGCACCATGATTCCTGTCCTTGTAAGGCTTTCGGAAATTCCGCTGGAAACAAAGGTAAACTCAATCACAAAAAAACAGCGGCAGGCACTAGTTCACCTTTTTAAGAATTTCCCAGTTAATATTATTGAACCTCGGCCGGTTGCTGAGGCGATAATTACTTCTGGCGGCATAAGCACTAAAGAGATTAACCCAAAAACGATGGGCTCAAAGCTAATAAGAGGCCTATATTTTGCAGGGGAAATCATAGATGTTGACGCCTATACGGGCGGTTTTAATTTGCAGATTGCCTGGTCAACAGCATATGTCGCAGCACAATCTGTGGAAACAGATATGGTTAACGCCAATTGAAAGGATTTCAAAAATGAGTAAATATTTTTCCGTTGCAATTGACGGGCCTTCGGGAGCAGGGAAAAGCACTATTGCAAAAATGTGTGCGGAAAAGCTTGGCTTTCTTTATATTGATACTGGTGCGATTTATCGAACTGTGGGAGTTGCCGCGCGTAACGCCGGGCTTGGGTCTAAGGATGAAGCTGGAGTCACGGCGATGCTCTTGAAAATCAACATTTCTATGCGGCATGACGAAAAGGGCTTGCAGAGAATGATTTTAAACGGGGAAGACGTGACGGACGAAATTCGTCTGCCAGAAATCTCCATCTATGCCTCCGACGTTTCTGCAATGCCGGCGGTTCGCGCGTATCTGCTTGAAATGCAGCGCTACTTTGCACAGACCGATAACGTCATTATGGACGGGCGTGATATAGGCACTGTTGTGCTGCCAAATGCTGATTTAAAGCTGTTTTTAACAGCGACTGCAGAGGAACGGGCACAGCGCAGGTTTGAAGAACTTGAGCTGCGTGGAACAAAAGCGTCATATGACGAGGTTTTGCGCGACATTATCTACCGCGATACAAACGACAGCACTCGCAGCACTGCGCCCCTCCGCCCAGCGGAGGAGGCTGTTATTCTGGACACAACAGGAAACTCACTCTCGCAGAGCTTCGAGCTAATCTGCGGACTAATTAAGGAGAAAATGTCGTAATGGGAACTGCGTATGCTATATATTATAGACTTGTATATCCTATTGCGCGGCTAATTTTACCGTGCCATTTTTATTGCAGGGAAAACATTCCTGATGGGCCTCTAATCGTCTGCGCGAATCACACAAGTCTTTTAGACCCTGTCCTTGTTGCAATGGCTTTCGGACGTAAACGTCAGTTGTTTTTCATGGCGAAAGCGGAACTTTTTGAAGTGCCTTTATTCGGAAGAATTTTAAAATCAGTCGGTGTGTTTCCCATTAACCGAGAGGAAACCGATATCAGTTCTATAAGAACGGCAATAAAGCACCTTAAAAATAACGAACAAATAATGATGTTTCCCGAGGGAACAAGAGTTGGCGATAGCGACTCAGTTTCTGCAAAAAGCGGAGCAGTGAGAATCGCCACAAAAATGAAGGCTGCAATTTTGCCTGTTTTTTTGACAAAAGGGAAGAAACTCTTCCATTTTTCACAGCTTGTAATCGGAAAGCCTTACACCGTGCAAACACCGCCCGATAAGGACTATACCCCCTTAGCAGATGAGTTGCTGAAGAAAATACGAGAGCTGGAGCCAAAAAAGTGAAAAAGCTATTCGTATCAGAGAGCGCAGGATTCTGTTTCGGGGTAAGCCGCTCCGTTCAGTTGGCAGAAGAGCTACTGCAAAATAGCGAAAAGCCCTGCTACTGCCTTGGCGAGCTTATACATAACGATGCCGTTGTCAGCAAGCTTAGGAATGACGGGCTGATTGTAGTGCATTCCGCGCAGGAAATCCCAAGGGAGAGTAGTGTAATAATTCGTTCTCATGGGGTAGCAAAAAACGAATACGACATTTTAGCTGAGAGAAATTGCGAGATTATAGACGCGAGTTGTCCAAAGGTGAAAAAAATCCACAACATTGTTGCCGAAGCAAGCAAAAACGGAAGGATTCCGGTTGTAATTGGCGAGAAACACCATCCCGAGGTCGTGGCAATATGCGGTTGGTGTGAATCTGCGGAGGTCTTTGCCGATGCAAATGAGTTCAAAAAATGGCTTGATAAGTCGAACAATAACCGTGATGAGCCACTGACGCTTGTGTTTCAGACTACTCAAACGCAAAACAATTTGGAAGAGATTAAAAATATTCTTAAAAAAGAGTGTACAAACTGCGAATATTTTGATACAATATGTAGCGCTACATCCATCAGGCAATTTGATGCCGCGGCATTGTCAAAAATGTGCGGCGCAATGGTTGTAATTGGTGCGCGTCACAGCGCGAACAGCGTCCATTTAGCGGAAATATGTAGGCAACACTGCAATAGTGTTCAGTTCATTTCTTCTGCGAATGAGCTCAATTTAGCCGCTTTCGATGGAATCCAAACCATTGGCATCACAGCCGGCGCATCAACGCCCGCTTGGATTATTAAGGAGGTAAAACAAACCATGACTGACGAAATGAAGATTGAAGAAACCACAGCAGCCGAAGAAACGGAAAAGGAGACAGATCCGGAAGTGGAAATGTCCTTTGACCAGATGCTGGAGGAATCTATTAAGACTATATATAACGGAGATACCGTAAAATGTATCGTTGCCGCGATTACTCCTACAGAAATCAGTGTTGATCTGGGAACAAAGCATTCCGGATATATTCCGGTATCCGAGTTCACTGACGACACCGATGTCCCCATCGAAGACCTTGTGAAAATTGGCGACACCATCGAAGCTGTTGTGGTTCGCGTTAATGACGTTGAAGGTACTGTTATGCTTTCGAAAAAGCGTCTTGAAGCTGCCAAATCTTGGATTATCCTTGAAGAAGCAGTTGAAAAGGGAACAATTCTTGAAGGCACAGTTACAGAAGACAACAAGGGCGGCGTAGTCGTCACCATCAAGGGTATCCGCGTATTCGTTCCTGCTTCTCAGACAGGCCTTGGCAAGGAAGCGGAAATGAGTGAGCTTCTCAAAAAGAAGGTTCGCCTCAAAGTAACAGAAGTCAATCGCGCTCGCCGTCGCGTTGTCGGCAGCATTCGTGCGGTTTCCAAAGATGAGCGCCGCGAGCGCTCTGATAAGATTTGGTCCGATATCGAGGTTGGCAAGCACTTTAAGGGTATTGTAAAATCACTTACCGGTTATGGTGTTTTCGTTGACATCGGCGGAATCGATGGCATGATTCACGTTTCAGAGCTCAGCTGGAGCCGCGTTAAGCAGCCCTCCGATGTAATGAACGTGGGTGATGAAGTTGATGTTCGTATTATCAGCTTCGACAAAGAAAATCACAAAATTTCACTGGGCTATAAAGATCCCAACGGCAATCCGTGGGAGAGATTTATGAACACTTACCACGTCGACGATGTAGTAAATGTTAAAATCGTTAAGCTTATGCCTTTCGGTGCTTTTGCCGAGGTTATGCCCGGAGTTGACGGACTTATCCACATTTCACAGATCTCCAGCCACCGCATAGGTAAGCCTGAAGAGGTTTTAAGCGTTGGTGAAGCTGTTGATGTAAAGATCACCGCTGTCGATACCGACAAGCAGAAGATATCACTTAGCATCAGAGCACTTCTTGAGCCTGAAAAGAAGCCCGAAAGCGAAAACGCTGAACCCGTTTCGGAAGAAAGCGCTCTCGTTTATGAGGTTTCTTCAACAGGAGAAGCAACAGGAGTTGCTCCCGAAGCAGAAGAAGCAAAATAATATACACATAAAACAAAGAATAACCCCTGTTTACGAGCTTCGTAACCGGGGGTTTTGTTTTCTGCTGTAAATCGCAAAACATAGCCCCTTATGGGAGAATGTTGAAGCGGATATATAATTATCTTCGTTTAACTTGGAAATTTAGCTATTATTATAAATTAATTATACTTTCTTGCTAAATTTCGCTTTTTCGTGTATAATCATTACATGGATTATATATTTGTCAAATTTTATAGGACGGGAGGGATTTTATTTGTTCAGCGTTGGAGACAGGATCGCGCACCCCATGCACGGCGCGGGAATCATAGACAGTATCGTTAAACGCAAACTTGACGGCGCGGAGAAAGATTACTATGTTCTAAAGCTTCCCGTCGGTGATATGCTGGTGATGATACCGGTTGATTGTACGGACAGTATAGGCGTAAGGCCTATTGTTCAACCCGCGGAAGCGGAAAACATAATTCTTGCTTTTAAGGGCATAGAGGTTACAGAGAATCAAAATTGGAACAAGCGTTATCGAGAAAATATGGTAAAAATCAAAAGCGGTGATTTGTTGGAAGTAGCTGCCGTTATAAAAGGATTAATGCTTAGAGATACCGATAAGGGGCTTTCCACCGGAGAGAGAAAAATGCTCCACTCTGCAAAACAGATACTGATTTCTGAAATTGTTTTATCGGAAAGCATTTCATATGAGGAAGTCGAGCAGAGAATAAATATAGCTGTTATTTGACAATCGTTTGGCGGGCAGCGTAAGCATTGGGTAATACTTTATGCTGACGCGCCCGTTTACAATTTATATTTTGTTAAATCGGAGGTCATAATGTCGATTAGAAATCTTCACGATTTATTGCAGCCGAGCATAAGCTGCTCAGTTGTTATTGTTGCAGCAGGAAGCTCTCAACGTTTCGGAAGCGACAAACTTGCAGCAAAGCTTGCTAATGTTCCTGTGCTTTCATATTCACTGACGACTTTTGAATGCTGCAAATATGTTTCGGAAATCATTGTTGTGACCGACGTCGAAAAAATCACTGAGGTGGCGGAACTTTGCGAAAGATATAATATCAGCAAGATGAGCAAAGTGGTCTGCGGAGGGGCTTCTAGGTTGGAGTCTGCCTTGAGCGGAGTTTCCGAAACTGATAAGCACTGCAATTTAATCGCGATTCACGACGGCGCTAGACCGCTGGTGTCGGCAAAGCTTATCGAAGACACTATCGAGGCGGCGCATAAATATAAAGCGGCGATTCCTGCAGTGCCGTCAAGGGATACGATTAAAATCGTTTCAAACTCATATATTTCGGAAACGCCATATCGCTCATCAGTATTTTGCGCTCAAACGCCGCAGGTGTTCGTTCCAGAACTGATTAAAGGCGCGCTGACAAATGCTTTGGAAAATGAGCTAGAAGTTTTTGATGACGCTTCGGCGGTTGAAAACTTGGGTTTTTACGTCTATGTAACCGAAGGCAGCGAAGAGAACATTAAGATAACGACTCCGCTGGACATGAAAGTCGCAGAATGCATACTGGCGTCAAGAAGGGAGAGGTCTTCATTATGAGAATCGGCCATGGATATGATGTGCATCGGCTTAAAGAAAACAGAAAGCTTATTATCGGCGGTGTTCATATACCTTACGACAAGGGTTTGGACGGTCATTCGGATGCAGATGCTTTGCTGCATGCAATTATGGACGCTTTACTTGGCGCTGCAGCACTGGGCGATATTGGAATGATGTTTCCTGACAATGACCCCAAATACGCAGGAGCGGACAGCTTGGAGCTTCTGAGACAGGTTGTTGTACGAATATCTGATAAAGGCTACCAAATTGAAAACCTTGACTGCACAATTGTTGCTCAGGCACCAAAACTCGCGGGGTATATTTACGCAATGAGAGAGAAAATTTCAGCGGTGCTGAATGTAAGTATCGACTGTGTAAATGTCAAGGCTACCACGGAGGAGCACCTTGGCTTTACTGGAGCAGGCGAGGGGATTGCCGCCCACGCTGTTGTTCTGATATATAACTGAACATGCGCCACAATTTGAGCATAGAATATCTCAGACCGATTGTCGGTCAATCTACCGGTCGGAAGGGAAAATTTCTATGCTTTATTATTTACTCATGTGCAGATCGCTCACATATGCGCAAAGAGCTTCTCGCGCACTTGAGCGCATAGGCATATCCGCAATTATTACAAAAGCACCAAAAAGCGCAACCGGTCAGGGCTGTAATTACTGCGTCAAGGTATCGGAAAAGAACCTTGTGCGCTCATTAACAGCACTGAAGGATGCCGGCTTAGGCCCGACAAGGGTGTTTCTTGTTTCCCACGACGGTTCTATAAGCGAGGTGCCAAAATGATTTATTTTGATTGCGCGGCGACGAGTCTTCAAAAACCCAAAGAGGTTTCTGTTGCCGTCAGCCGCGCCATTGGAACAATGGCAAGCCCCGGAAGAGGCTGTCACAGGCCGGCAATGCTGGCGGCTGATTGCGTGTTAAACTGCCGAATGCTGCTCGCGTCTTACTTCAATGTTGCCGATCCTGAAAATGTTGTATTTACTTTTAACGCCACACACGGCTTGAATATTGCTATTAATTCTTTGGTTTCCGAAGGTGACAAGGTCGTTATCTCGGGTTATGAACACAACTCGGTTACACGCCCACTTAAGGCGCTTAATGCCGAGGTTTACGTTGTAAAATCTGAGCTCTTCAATCAAAAGGAAACGCTTGAGGCCTTTAGGCTTGCGCTTCCGGGCGCAAAGTGCGTAATTTGCACTCACGTTTCCAACGCATTCGGCTTCATACTTCCAATACGGGAGATTTCACAGCTTTGCCGCTCATTCGGTGTGCCACTTATTATTGATGCTTCGCAGTCAGCAGGTACTCTGCCGATTGATTTCACTGTGCTGGACGCAAAATTTATAGCAATGCCAGGGCATAAGGGACTTCTTGGCCCTCAGGGTACGGGAGTTTTGCTTTGCAATTTTGAAACAAAGCCAATTTTATTTGGGGGCACAGGCAGCAACAGCGCGGCGAGCCTTATGCCTGATTTTTTACCTGACAGACTTGAGGCGGGTACTCACAATGTTTCAAGTATAGCAGGTCTTGCTCAAGGTGTGAAGTTTATCGCGTCAAAGCCAAAGGAGGCACTGTTTAAGCATGAAAAGAGTCTTTGTGCTGACTTTGCAGAGCGCCTTGAGGGCATACCGGAACTAACGGTCTATTTTGACAGAAGCTTAAAGGCACAATCCGGAGTGCTGTCAATTTCAAGTAGCAGAATCGGAAGCGATCAGCTTGCGGAAAAACTGGGAGACGCGGGAATTTGCGTCAGAGCAGGGTTGCATTGCGCTCCAACGGCGCATGAAACCGTTGGTACAATCGAAGAAGGTACAGTGCGATTTAGCTTTTCGCCCTTCAACACACACGCAGAAGTAGCCTATTCGGCTGATTTACTAAAAAAATTATTGAATACTTTGTAAATAACCGTATTTACGTTTGCCATTTCATGGCTCTTATTATATAATAAATTCCGTGTAATTGTTTAACCGGACAAATCCGGCTTCAGATTATCTGCCGTTTACGGTAATTCGTTTGACCTATTTACAGATAGAGGTTTTTCCTATGGAACAGTTCAAAAACTCATTAATACAGACAGTTCATTATCTGCTGTCTGCCAGGGTGCCGGATATAATCGACATCCTTATTGTCGCATTTTTAATATACAAGCTTATTGGGATAATAAGAAGGACAAACTCTCACACGATTGCAAAAGGCGTTCTTATGGTTATCCTGGTGCTTTGGGTTTCCGATTTTCTAAATCTAACCGTAATACACTTTGTGTTAGCCAAAACCGTTGAGGTTGGCTTGCTTGCGTTGGTAATATTGTTCCAGCCTGAATTGCGAAGGGCTCTTGAAAAAGTCGGCAGTGGCAGTATTTTGTCATTACTGCGCGGCAATGTACAGGTTCAGGCTGTTGAGACGGCAATTACGCAGACTGTTATCGCCTGCAAAGCAATGTCCAGAAGTAAAACTGGTGCTTTAATCGTTTTTGAGCGTGTAAACAAGCTGGACAACCAGATTAACACGGGTACAATTGTCAATTCAGACACAACAGCCGAGCTTTTGAAAAATATGTTTTTTAACAAAGCTCCGCTTCACGATGGCGCTGTAATAATCAGCGAGGGAAGAATTGCGGCGGCAGGCTGTATGCTTCCGCTTTCGAGCAACCAGAACCTCAGCCGAGATTTGGGTATGCGCCACAGGGCAGGAATCGGCATGAGCGAGCATTCTGATGCGGTTGTCGCTATTGTTTCCGAAGAAACGGGAGCAATTTCTATTGCGGTTGACGGAATGTTAAAGCGCCATCTGTCGCCGGAAACCTTTGAGAAGATTCTGCGTAATGAGATAATCATTCAAGAAGAACTCACCACAGAAAAGAAAAAGAAATCATTGCTTGATTTCTTTAAGGTGAAGAAAAATGGATAAAAAGAATGTAAAACCCAGTATACTGGACAACAGGTTTTTATGGGTGCTTGTGTCTCTTCTAGCATCAGTTTTGCTTTGGGTTTATGTAACGACCTCGGAAGGGGACCTTATTGATCGCACCTTTGAGGGCGTTCAGGTCGTCTTTGCGGGCCAGGAAGCACTACTTGAAAGAGAAGGTTTGGTTATTTCAAATGTGAGCGCGAACACTGTTAATGTCCGCATTAGAACAACTCGACGTGAGATAGCAAAGCTTTCTTCAAGCAATATCTCGGCTGTTGTTGATGTTTCGAAATTCAACTCAAACGGCAACTACAATCAATCGGTTTCAATACAGTTTCCATCCGGAAGCGATACAAGCTCCATTGACATTGTTAACACTCTGCCATCAAGCGTTTCTTTCAATATTGACAAGACCAGCACTAAGACTATTGAGCTGCAAGGTAAGTTTGTCGGCACAGTAGCTGAAGGCTTCGCGGCACATCCAATTGAATTTGACCCGCAGACCGTAACAATAAGCGGACCGCAAAACGAGATTAACAAGGTAGTTTGCGCATGGGTTGAGGTTGACCGTGACAGCGCCGACAAGACAATTCAGTTTGTATCCTCATATGTTCTCATGGACGAAGACGGAAATGAGATTGACGCCTCAAACATCACGCTTAGTGATGAAACGGTATCGGTTACAGTTCCCATAACTTCGACAAAAGAAGTCCCCTTATCCATCGATTTGGTTGAAGGCGGGGGAGCAAGTGCAGAAAATGTCAAAATCACCTACGATCCTTCAACAATTACAATTGCGGGGGACGCGGAAACACTCGACGGTATCAACAAAATATCGCTCGGAACGCTCGACCTATCCTCGTTTGCGTCCACATTTGAGGATACTTATACCATTGTCCTTGACAACGACATTACAAATGTAACAGGAATCTCGAGTGTTAAAGTAACCGTTCAGATAATCGGGCTTGAAACGAAGAAATTTAATGTCACCAACATATCAACGGTAAACGGTCCGTCCGGACGGACGGCTTCGGTTATCACCGAAAATATTGAGGTTACCTTGCGCGGAAAAAACACCGTTCTTTCAAAAATTGGGGCTAATAACATTCGTGTTGTTGCAGATCTCTCCGATATTGGGTCGACGGCAGGAGTTTTCCAGCCTTTGGCAAAGGTTTATGTCGACGGCTTTACGGGAGTTGGAGCAATTGGAGAGTACAGCGTTTATGTGAAGATAAAATAACAATAATTCGGGCTGTTACAAGCTTTATACTATTGCAAAGCAAAGAAGAAAGGATACCACCTATGGTTAAAAGTATGACCGGCTACGGCGGAGCAAAGGGAACCGAAGGCGTATACAAGCTCTCGGTTGAGCTCAAGAGCGTAAACAATCGTTATCTTGACACCTCTGTTCGTCTTCCCAGAAGCTTTATGTATGCTGAGGAATCGGTTAAATCCGCTGTTCAGACTCATGTTTCTCGGGGAAAGGTTGATGTGTTTATCTCGTTTGATGCCTCTTCGGGCGAGGGAATCGCGGTAACGGTAAACGAGGACTTGGCGGCAGGCTACAAGTCGGCAATTGAGAGCCTCGGAGTAAAGCTCGGAGTCAGCGCCGAGGTCACAGCCTATCAGATTTCAAGGCTTTCTGATGTTCTGACCCTTGACAAAAAAGAAATCGAAAAAGAACAGGCCCACAAGGAGCTAATGCAGGTTATTGAAAAAGCGCTTGCTGATTTTGACACCATGCGCGAGCGTGAGGGTAAAAAGCTCTTTGATGATATCTCCTCTCGTCTCGACGCAATTGAGGAATTCGTTTCCTTCGTTGAAGCGCGTTCTCCGCAGGCTGTCACGGAATACCGTGAAAGGCTTACGAAAAAGATGCAGGATATACTTGATAATAAACAAATTGACGAGGGCCGAATACTAACCGAAGCGGCCATTTATGCCGACCATATTGCTACCGATGAAGAAACCGTTAGGCTTCGCAGCCACATCGGACAAATGCGAGAAATGCTCACAAGCGACACTCCAACAGGCCGAAAGCTCGATTTCATTGTTCAGGAGCTAAATCGTGAAACAAATACAATTGGCTCTAAATGCAATAATAATGACATTACCCGCGTCGTTTTGGACATGAAATCCGAAATTGAAAAAATCAGAGAACAGGTTCAAAACATCGAATAGGGAGGAGAAAACCTTGAAATTAATCAACATTGGCTTTGGCAACATGGTGTCAGCCTCTCGAGTTATCGCCATTGTAAGTCCTGAATCAGCGCCTATTAAGAGAATAATTCTTGATGTGCGTGACAGGGGACAGCTTATAGACGCGACCTACGGCAGAAGGACAAGAGCTGTGGTTATTATGGACAGCGGTCACGTTATACTATCCGCAATTCAGCCGGAAACCGTTGCCGGAAGAATGAGCGGCAAAAACGAACAGGAAACCGGAGATGAAGCGGAAAATGAATGATTGCGGGAAATTGATTGTGGTATCCGGCCCTTCCGGTGCCGGTAAAAGCACGGTCATTTCGCGAGTTATGCAGGCAGACAAAAGCGTTGTGTTTTCCGTTTCCGCAACTACCAGAAAGCCGCGAGAGGGTGAGCGCGAGGGAACGGATTACTATTTCACGAGCTTTGAATGCTTTCGTGAGATGATTGAAAACGAAGAGCTTTTGGAACACGCGGAATATGTGGACAACTATTACGGAACGCCGAAAGCGCCTGTTATTAAAAGCCTTGAGAAAGGTTTAAACGTTCTGTTCGACATCGAAGTTCAGGGTGCGATGCAGATTAAGAACAGATGCCCTGATGCAATTTTGATTTTTGTAATCCCATCAGACTTTTCTCAAATCGAAAAAAGACTGCATGCAAGAGGAACAGACAGCGAGGAAAAAATTTGCCAGCGTATTAAAACAGCTAGATTTGAGTATTCAATGGCTCTGAATTACGACTACATCGTTATTAACGATGATCCGGATACGGCAGCCAACGAGATAAAATCCATCATCACCGCCGAAAAATGCAAATCGGCAGATCGAAAAAAATATTTAACTGAGGTGTGTTCATTATGATGCTATATCCCCCCCTTTCCGATTTGGTACAGAAGGTTGGAAGCCGTTATTTGCTTGTTAACCTAATTTCTCGCAGAGCGAGAGAAATCTCCACACAAGCCGACGATAACGGTATCCATCTTGATAAAAAACCTGTTTCTACCGCAATTGACGAGGTCTATACGGGAAAAATTAAGGCAATCGACAACTTCAAGAACTAAAGCATCCTTCCTGTTTAAATAGTTTCTGTCGCCGTGAAAGCAATGCTGCACAGGATAGAACATGCTGCATTTATTGACAAAGGAGCGGTAAGATATTGGATAAACTGGTTGCGAAAATCGCGGTTTCTGCCGCCACCTATCAAATTGATAAACCGTATGACTATCTCATTCCTGAAAATCTTTCAGACGTAGTATTGCCCGGAATGCGCGTAATCGTTCCGTTTTCAAAGGGCAACAGGAAAACAGAGGGTATTGTCCTTGACGTTTTTAAAACCGCTGATGCTCAAAAGCTGAAATGTGTGCTCTCCGTTTTGGACGAGACTCCTGTTATTTCGGAGGAGCTGATTAAGCTTTCTCTTTGGATGCGTGAGCGCTTCTTCTGTACAGTTTACGACGCGGTGAAAGCCATGCTGCCGGCTGGGATTTGGTATAATCTGAGCGCAGTCTGCCGCATAGAGGAGGGCATCGGTAAGGATGACGCATATGAAGCCGCGGGACGCTCGGATAAACAGCGAAGGGTGCTTGATGTGGTCTTTGCTCACGGCGGCATATGTGAGTTCCGCGATATTGAGCTTGCGTTCGACGAAGAAAGTCCTTTGAGTGCTATACGCGCTCTTTCGGCAAGAGGCATCATAGTAACCGATTCCCTTGAAAGCCGCAGAATTAAGGATAAGACTGTAAGCTTCGTCTCTTTAGCTGTGCCAAGCGAAAATGCGGCGGAAACCGCTGCCGCAAAAAAGCGTTCTTCGCCGTCACAAGCTGCCGTTCTGGAGCTGCTTGTCAATTTCGGAGGCGCAACTATCAACGATATTCACTATCTTACGGGTGCAGGGACGCCTGTTATTAAACGGCTTGAGCAGGATGGGCTTGTTTTTATAGATCAGCTTGAGGTTTTTCGAAGGCCCGAATACAGGGAGGGTGAGAAGCTCTCAATTCCGGAACTCACCTATCAGCAAAAGGAAGCTTTTGATGGTATTGCCTCTCTAATAAACGGCAACAGCGCCGCTTGCTCCTTGCTTTACGGGATAACGGGCAGCGGAAAAACCGCGGTTTATGTTCATCTTATCGACACACTGTTAAAAAGGGACAAGTCCTCAATACTGCTTGTTCCCGAAATCGCTCTAACACCACAGATGCTGGAGACCTTCTCCTCATATTTTGGTGACGAAATTGCCGTAATGCACAGCTCTCTTTCCGCTGGGGAGCGTTATGACGAATGGAAACGAATTAAAAACGGTATAGCGAGGGTTGTTGTCGGCACAAGAAGTGCGATTTTTGCGCCTGTTAAGAATTTGGGGCTTATAATTATCGACGAGGAGCAGGAGGACACCTACAAGTCCGAGAATGCTCCACGTTATCATGCTCGCGATGTCGCTAAATTTCGATGCGCGCGCTCAAATGCGGCCTTACTGCTTGGCAGCGCAACACCGGATGTTGTTACGCGCTACAACGCCCAGATGGGCAAATACAGTTTTTTTCCCCTTTCGGAGAGATACAATCAAATGTCGCTTCCTCAGGTTGAAATTGTCGACATGAAGAAGGAACTTCGCAACGGAAACGGCGGAGACTTGAGTTCCGTATTAATTAAGGAGCTTGAGGATAACATTAGAAAAGGTGAACAAAGTATACTTTTTCTCAATCGACGCGGAAGCTTTAAGCTTATAAGCTGCTGCGAATGCGGATATACATATAAGTGTCCGCGCTGCAGCGTAAGTCTCACTTATCACAGTGCTAATAAGCGTTTAATGTGCCATTATTGCGGGCATTCCCAAAGCGTTGACGCTTCGTGCCCCGAATGTGGCGGGAAGCTTAATTTTGTCGGTTCAGGAACGCAAAAAATCGAGGAGCAGCTTCGCGAACTATTTCCCAACATCGAAATTGTACGGTTGGATACAGATACGGTTTCGGGCGCGGGGTCACACGATGTTCTTCTGAACAAATTCAAGGACGAAAATATTCCGATTTTAATCGGCACACAGATGGTTACAAAGGGGCTGGATTTTCCGAATGTAACGTTGGTCGGAGTCCTTTTAGCGGATCAATCGCTCTATGCGGGCGATTATAGAGCATCTGAGCGTACTTTTTCGCTCATAACGCAGGTTGTTGGTCGTTCTGGCAGAGGGATTACCCCCGGCAGAGCGGTTATACAAACCTTTACGCCGCAAAATCAAGTGATTATGCAGGCGGCACAGCAGGATTACGACAGTTTTTATAACTCAGAGCTTGAGATGAGAAGGCTGCAGTGGTGTCCGCCTTTTTCGGATTTGTTTTCAGTTACTGCTGTAGGACAAAGCGAAGCTATGGTATTACGCAGCTTGAACACGGCAAAGCAAATTTTGGCATCGGAGCTTTCAAAAAGAGCTGATGTCCGCCTTTTAGGGCCGGCTCCGCTTTCGGTTGTTCGAGTCAACAACAGCTACCGCTATCGGCTGACAATCTCGTGCAAGGATGACAGGACAGTTCGTGAGCTAATTTCAAATGTCATAATCTACTGCAACACTAACAAGGAATTTAAGGGCGTTACAATATTCGGTGATATTAACGCCAATTAATATAAGCAAAAAAAGAAAAATGCATTGAACAGGAGCTTGGATATGGCCATTCGCAGCATAGTACAAAAAGGCGACAGCGTGCTAGAAAAGCACTGCCGTCCGGTAACGGAGTTTAACGAAAGACTTCACATATTGCTAGACGACTTGAAGGAAACACTTTTAGAATCGGGAGGCGTAGGGCTTGCAGCACCGCAGGTTGGTGTTTTGCGGCGGGCGGTGATTGTCATTGAAACTAACGTTGCCGAGGACCAGGAAGAGTATTTTATTGAGCTTGTTAATCCCCAAATTATATTTGAGGACGGAGAGCAGCGTGGGCCGGAGGGTTGTCTTTCATTCCCCGGGAAATACGGTATCGTTACGCGTCCGAACAAGGTTAAGGTTCGCGCGCAGGACAGAAACGGAAACTTCTTTGAGGTCGAGGGTGAAGCTCTTACAGCTCGTTGCTTCTGCCACGAGCTTGACCATCTCGATGGAGTATTGTTCCCTGATCGTGCCGAGCGTATGCTAACGCCGGAGGAACTGAAGGACGATTAATAATACCAGATGTTAACTTCTAGCGCCAATTGGAGATGATTATTAATGCGCATTGTTTTTATGGGCACGCCGGATTTTGCCGCGGCATCGCTTAACCGACTTATTTCAGAGCATTTTGATGTTGTCGGAGTTTTTACACAGCCGGATAAGCCAAAAAACAGGGGGATGAAGCTCGCTGCAAGCCCTGTAAAGGAGCTTTCTCTTGCTTCGGGTATACCTGTGTTTCAGCCGGAGAAAATGCGTGACGGTACGGCCCTGGAAGCCTTAATATCACTTACTCCCGACCTTGTTGTTGTCGTTGCATATGGTCGCATTTTGCCTGATGATATTTTATCAGTTCCGACAAAAGGAACCATTAACATTCACGGCTCGCTGCTGCCGAAATACCGAGGTGCTGCACCTATTCAATGGTCAGTTTTGAACGGTGACAAGATAACTGGTGTGAGCTCGATGTATCTTGCCAGCGAGCTTGACAGCGGTGATGTCATCTACACCGCCGAAACCGAAATCGGCGAATACGAATCATCTGGTCAACTCTACGAGCGTTTACGTGAGCTGGGAGCGGAGCTGCTAGTCAAAACAGTTCGCGACATCGACAGTGACTGTGCGCCACGAACTCCGCAAGACCATTCTCGCGCTACTTTCGCACCGCCGCTCAATAAAGAAATGAGCCCGATTGACTGGAATAAGACCCCACGAGAGATTGTTAAGCACATTTGCGGACTTGACCCATGGCCTGTTGCCACGACTGAATTGGTGGACTGCCAGTTTAGAATATTCGGTGCGGAATACACCGAAAACAGAACCGACAAGCCTTCTGGAACTGTAGTATCAGCTGACCGTAAAAAAGGCATTGAAGTCGCCTGCGGGAACGGCGAAACTCTGCTTATAACGCGCCTACAGGCCTTGTGCGGAAAACAAATGTCGGCAGGGGAGTATCTTTGCGGACATCCCATGTGTTTATAAAATCGCGCTTTTCGCGCGTTGGAGGTTAGAATGGCAAAATCGGCCAGAGAGGCGGCTTTATCCGTTTTGGAGCGCTGCCGAAGAAATCAGGCATTTTCGGACGCCTTATTAGGAAGCACAATGCAGTCAGCCGGTCTTAATTCAAAGGACAGCGCCCTGTGTACCAGACTTTGCTATGGCGTTTTGCAAAATATGCTTTTGTGTGACTTCTATATTGACCACTTTGCCGCAAATGCAAATAAGCTAGAGCCAAAGGTACGTGACATTTTACGGCTTTCCGTCTATCAAATACTGTTTATGGACAAAATTCCTTCACACGCAGCTGTAAGCGAGGGAGTCGACCTTTGTAAAAAAAGCGGATTTGCAAGAGCCTCAGGGCTTGTAAATGCTGTATTGCGCAAGATTTCCGATAACAAGGATAAACTGCCGGAAATTCCCAATACAGACATTAACGTATATCTATCAATAAAATACAGCACACCTATAGAGCTTGTTAGACAGTTTACCAGTGACTTCGGAACTGAATTTGCGGAAGGAATGCTAAAAGCAAACAACGAAGCCTCGCCGCTGACTATTCAGGTAAACACCTTGAAAACAAGCTCAACCGAGCTTCAAGCTCTGCTTGAGGCAAAGGGTATGTTTGTTATGCCGCATGAGCTGCTTCCGGATTGCTTTGATGTTTTCGGCGCAGGGGATATTTCATCGCTGGAAGAGCATATTAAAGGGCTTTTTTACGTTCAGGATGCGGCGGCGCGGCTTTCTGTGTTTGCGGCAGACCCAAAGTTTTGTGATACCGTTTTGGATGCCTGCGGCGCACCGGGAGGAAAAAGCTTCGCCTGTGCAATTCTCATGAAAAACAGCGGAAGAATTTATTCCAACGACATTCACGAAAACAAGCTTAATCGCGTCAAGGAAGGTGCGAAGCGCCTTGGAATTGACATTATCTCCACCATGGTAATGGATGCTTCAAAGCCGGACAAGAGCCTAACGGCTTCCTGTGACCTCGTTATCGCAGATGTCCCGTGTTCGGGACTTGGAGTTATCAGAAAAAAGCCCGATATTCGCTACAAGGCACTTTCCGAAATCGAGAAGCTGCCTCAGACACAGCTGAACATCTTAAACGGACTTGCGACCTGTGTCAAACCGGGGGGCGTTCTTCTGTACTCGACCTGCACTGTTTTAGAGCAGGAAAACGGTGGAGTTATTGATAGATTTTTGCAGGAACATGAAGAATATTCCACAGAGGACTTTGTTTTGCCTTCACCTATTGGAAAGGTGGAAAGCGGAAGACTTAGCCTATATCCGCACATACACCATACTGACGGCTTTTTTATATGCAAATTAAGGAAACGTAATGAAAATTGACATTAAATCAATGCTTCCCGAGGGAATAGAAACCGCTCTGGCAAAAATCGGAGAACCGAAATACAGGGCAAAACAGGTTTTCACATGGCTTAATAGGGGAGTGCGCTCCTTTGACGAGATGTCCGATCTGCCAAAAAAACTTCGCACGGTATTGGACGAAAACTTCTATATAACACTGCCAAAGCCAATCCGCAAACAAGTTTCACAAATCGACGGCACAATTAAATATCTCTGGGAGTTGGCCGACGGAAACGCAATTGAAACCGTTGTAATGAGCTATAAGCACGGCAACACGGTCTGCATTTCCACACAGGTAGGCTGCCGACAGGGTTGCGCTTTTTGCGCTTCGACGATAGGCGGCCTGGTTCGCAATCTTGAGCCGTCGGAGATGCTTGACGAGGTTTTGTTTTCTCAGATAGACTCAGGGCTTCCAATTTCGAATATAGTACTTATGGGTATTGGAGAACCTCTGGACAACTTTGATAACGTCATTAAATTCTTAAAGCTTGTTAACCATCCCGACGGAATGAACATCGGAATGCGACACATTTCACTCTCCACCTGCGGGCTGATAGAGAAAATTGATATGCTTGCGGAGCTTAATTTGCAGTTGACGCTGTCAATTTCTCTCCATGCGCCGGATGACGAAACTCGCTCAAGGCTGATGCCGGCCAACAGGGGCCGTGGAGTCGATGCGCTTATTATAAGCTGCAAGAAATATTTTAACCGCACAGGCAGGCGGATTTCCTTTGAGTATGCTATGATAGACGGCGTTAACGACACGCCGATGCACGCGAATTTACTTGCAAAAAAAGCTAAGACCTGCGGTGCACACGTGAATCTTATACCGCTCAATCACGTTGAGGAAAGAGAATTTAAGCCGTCGACGGAGGCTAATCTTAATCACTTCGTAAAAATCCTTGATGAAAACGGAGTGAATTCAACAATACGCAGAAAGCTCGGCGGGGACGTTGAAGCATCCTGTGGACAGTTAAGAAGAAATGTCGCCAAAAATGGAATTTGACAGATAAAAAAGCCGAAGGGCTTGCGCATAAGATGAAGATAATTCTTTAGCGTTTAGGAGGAGCAAATGAAAGGTTACACCATAACCGATGTCGGTAAGGTGAGAAATGAAAACCAGGATTGCGTTCGGTTTATCCAGAACTCGATACCATCCTATGCTGTGCTTGCGCTCTGCGACGGAATGGGCGGTGCGAAAGCGGGAAGTGTTGCAAGTGACATTGCATTATCTTTCTTTACAGAACAGGTAACTGAGCACCTTTCCGACAAAAAGAGCAAAGAAAACATTGAAGAAATGGTTTCCAATGTAGTTGCAGAGGCAAACAAACGTATTTATGATCGCGGAAGCTCCGACAAAGATTGCGAGGGCATGGGTACAACCCTTGTTGCGGCAATTGTCAAGGGTAAGGAATGCTGTGTCGTTAATATCGGAGACAGCAGGGCGTACCTTGTTTCCGGCGGGGAGATAAAGCAAATTACTCGCGATCATTCCTTTGTTGAGGAAATGGTTGGTAAAGGAAAAATAACCCGTGAGCAAGCGCGTAATCATCCGAAGAAAAACATAATAACTCGCGCCCTTGGTGCCGAAAAAACGATTGCCTGCGATACATTTTTGCTTGAGTTTAAAAGAAATGACCTTTTGCTTTTGTGTTCGGATGGGTTGAGCAACACACTTAGCGATGCCGAAATTCTTGATGTTGTCATGTGCAAGAAATCCCTCGAGGATATTGGGAAAGAGCTTATGAATATGGCGCTTTCAAGAGGCGCTCCGGACAATGTAACCGTCGGCTTACTACGAAAATAAATTGTACCTCGTATATTGGAGGATAAATAATGGAAAATTGTATGGACAGGTATCTGGGTCAATTGCTTGACAACAGATACGAGATACTGGAGGTAATCGGCTCCGGTGGCATGGCCGTTGTTTACAAGGCGCTTTGTCACAGGCTTAATCGTTATGTCGCAGTCAAAGTCCTAAAAGATGAATTTGCCAGCGACGATGAATTTCGCGAGCATTTTCGTGCGGAATCACAGGCTGTCGCGATGCTTTCCCACCCTAACATAGTGTCGGTTTACGACTTTAGCCGTGATTCCAATTGTCAATATATAGTAATGGAGCTTTTAGAGGGTATAACCCTTAAACAATACATGCAGAAAAAAGGCGCACTCAGCTGGAAAGAGGCGCTGCATTTTGCCACTCAGATTTCAAAAGCATTGAGCCACGCGCACAGCAAGGGCATTGTTCACCGTGACATTAAACCGCAAAATATAATGGTTGTTAAGGACGGAAGCATCAAGGTTGCCGATTTTGGTATTGCCCATCTCCAAAATGAAAGTAACACCGAAGCTCCCGAAACAATGGGCTCGATACATTACATCAGTCCTGAGCAGGCTCACGGCGAGAGCGTTGACGCACGTGCGGACATATATTCCCTCGGTGTCGTTATGTATGAAATGCTTACCGGCAGGCTCCCTTATGAGGGAGATACGGTTGAAGCTATTGCCATTCAGCATATCAGCCAGATGCTTGCACTTCCGGGAGATATCGAGACTGATATCCCTGTCCAGCTTGAGGATACAACCCTTAAAGCAATTTCCTCTGATATTAACGCGCGTTATCAGTCCGACGATGAGCTATTTAGTGACCT
>JAGPMA010000100.1 GCA_018053145.1 Oscillospiraceae bacterium
AAAAGGAAATTCCAAATAGCTTTACCGCACTGGCAAGAGCCAAAGCTCCGGCGAGCGCCAGCGCCGCGACCGCAACGATTAAAATAATGTTTATACCTGCCTGTCCGGGAATAATACTTGCAAAAAGTGACTGGTATGTAAGCCATTCACTTATAAATCCGTTGAAAGGTACAATTGCGGAAATAGAAAGTGCTCCGCACAAGGCAAACAAAGCCGTCACCGGCATTTTCCTAATCAGTCCGCCCAGCTCGTCCATGTTTTTCGTATGAGTTGAATAATGTAAAGACCCGGCACTTAAGAACATGCTGCCTTTAAACAGCGTATGGTTAAAGCAGTGGAGAAGACAAGCGCTTAAAGCAAGCGCGCTTACCAAGTGATTTTTTTGCGCATAAGCTATGAAGCCGACGCCAAGCCCAATGAAGATAATACCGATATTTTCAATACTGCTGTATGCAAGCAGTTTTTTGAGATTAGTTTCCACAAAAGCATAGGCAACGCCAAGAACGGCAGAGATTATTCCGATAACGAGAATTGCAATACCCCACCATGTGCTTTCAACGCCCAAATAGCAAAGTAAAAACCTTATGAGACCGTAAACAGCTGTCTTTATCATGATTCCGGACATGAGCGCCGACACATTACTTGGCGCGGCAGGGTGCGCACGCGGCAGCCAGATATGGAACGGAATTATTCCGGCCTTCGTGCCAAAGCCGATAAGGAACATGATAAATACAAGGTTTTTTGCATATTTAGGCATAGCCGCCGCGCTCGAGGAAATATCGAAGGATTTCGTGTAGTGATAAACAATCATAAAGCCCGATAATAAAAACGCGGTGGCAATATGTGTCATGATTATGTATAGAACACCGGCTTTTTTGCTTTCCTCCTGTTCAGACTCGAAGATGACCAGAAAATAGGAGAGCAAAGACATTGCCTCCCATGCCATGTAGAAAAACACTGCATTTGCAGCCGTAAAAACAAATATCATGGACAAAATGAAAATTGAGTAAAGAAAATAAAAAAGGCTAACTTTTCTGTTTCCGATGTAATGAGAAATGTATCCAATAGAATATATGGATACACATAACACCAAAATAGACAGGGAAAGCACAAAGAATGACGACAGATTGTCAAGCTTCATATTGATTGATACGAAAGGTACAGCCGAGTTAAAAACATCGATATTTATTGTGCCGCTTACAAATAGCAGCTTAATTATTGAAGATACGACCCCGCTTGCCGCTGCAGCAATACATATTATATTTGAAATTTTGTTGCATAGCTTTTCATGTTTTGTTAAAGCAAGTGATACCGCGGCAGCCAGGAGATAGAGCAGTATTGATGTATTAAATAAGTTGCTTGCCAGATTGATCTCCATATATAGCCTCCGAGTGCTTAGTTTATGCCATTCCAGAATATTTGCCAGATGCTTTCATAGTGTTTGGAAATATCCTCGGTTTCAAATATGATCCTTGTCGATAAAAGTCCTTGAATCATAGAAAAATATGCAACCGCAACCGCATCAACGTTTTGACAGCGTATAGTTCCTTTCTCCATATCTGAAGCGATTATCTTCTTAATAAGTTCAAAGCGCTGTTGAGAAAGGATACTAACTTTATTATCAAGAATTTCTGCACCCGCTCTTGGCGGCAGCAGAAAAAGTCTTTTCCAAAAATAGAGCTTTGTTTTTGATTTTTCGTAATAATTTATAATTAAATAAAACATATCTTTAAGATCTTGGCAGTGTTCATTAATTTCTAAGAAATATTCGCTGGCTTCCCTATCTATAACTGCATACAGCAATTCTTCTTTACTCGCGAAATGTGCATATAGTCCTGCTAACATGGCATCCTTCGTCAGCTGTGGCCGGAAATCAGGATGAGCCAAACTGATCATGGCTTTCACGCGATCCTTCATCGTCAAGAGCTTCAAATTAACACAGCCATATTCAGTGGCAACATACTGCACATCAGAGCGAGGAGTTGTAACCGCTGTACCTATGGGAAAATGTGACACAATCCTGCTCTGGCGCCCAAGCTTTTCATTTTCAATTGTGGATTGAATGGCAATAAATGACTTTCCACCTTTTGACATCTGTGCTCCCCGAACAAAGTCAACCTGACCGCCTGTTGCGCTGTGCTGTCTGCCACCGATGTTGTCGGCGTTAATTTGTCCAAGAATATCAACGGATATAGCGGTGTTGATCGAAATCATGTTATCATTTTGCGCAATATTCGAAGGGTTATTAACAACAGGGAAGGGCAGGTAATACATATTCTCGTTATGATTAATGTACTTGTAGAGCTCCCTTGAACCAAAAGTAAAGGCAGAGACAGATTTACCCGGAATGAAGTTTTTCTTCGAGTTGTTAACAACCCCCATCTTCATTAGCTCCATCATTGAATCAGCCATCATTTCGGTGTGTATTCCCAAATCGTTTTTTGCTTTCAGACCGTAACCGACAGCGTTTGCCACGCCACCGATACCAAGTTGTATACAGGCGCCGTCAGGTATCTGATCCAAAAGGAAACCTGAAATAGTTTTTATAGTGCCCTCAACCGGTATGTTTGGTATTTCAGGAAGCTCACGATCCGTCTCAACAATTGCGTCAGCTTCGGAAATGTGTATCAAATTCTGCTCGCCATAAACATATGGTGCGAAGCGGTTGACCTGCAATATAATTATTTTTGCCGAGGCTTTTAAATAGGTATGCAGGGCTACGCCACTGGCGCCGTAGCTCATATATCCGTTTTCGTCCGGAGGCGACACCTCAAAAAAAACAACATCAGGACGTTGCGTGTCACGGCACCATAGGTCAACCTGACTTAGGTGAACGCTGCTGTAATTGACTTCAAGCAAGCTTTTCTTCAAACAATTGCGTTCTTGAGCGCCCATAAAATAGGTGCTCAATTTAAACGCACCAGGATGAGATCCTTCCAGGAGTTTTACCGGATAAATTATCTGTGAACAAGTGAGTGTTACGTTCTCCAATTCATCCTCGCGTTCAGAGAGAGCATCGCATAATCCGTAAGCAACGCTTGTACAAGTTCCCACATAAACTGTATCTCCGCTTGCAATAAGCCGAACCGCTTCCTGCGGAGTCATCAATTTATTATTATATTCGTTTTCAAATTCTATCCGCATTTCTTGTGCACTCCGTTAAATGTAATTGGGGGTTTGCTAATTGAGCCATATCCCAACAGCTTCACAAACGATTTTCTCATGGTTTCTGATGTTTTCACTCAAACTCATCTCTATATGCTCAATGAT
>JAGPMA010000101.1 GCA_018053145.1 Oscillospiraceae bacterium
TGACCGTGCTGGAATGGAACGAGCGGCTCTGGATTACATTGCTCGACACCGCTACGGTTCAGCGCGATGGTAGGATTGTGTTTCTGTTCAAAAGTGGGAAAGAAATCATTAAGTAAATAAATACGGCGGATATAAACAAAGCCTCAGTTTTTCAACCGAGGCTTAATCATTTTGTTTTTAAAGGGATTAAAAACTTGATTTTTTAATCTCCTCTTCAACTTCTTCGGCACCTTCCTGATAGAATTTTTCTTCATCAGGAGCCAATTCTTTCAGAAGGCGAAGGAACTCGCCAGCATGAACCCTTTCTTCATCTGCAATATCTTTGAGAACCTCTATTGCCAGCTTATTGTCTGTTGATTCGGCAAGCTGCATGTACAGTTGAATCGCTTCATATTCTGCTGATACCATGAATCGAATTGCCCTGATCAACTCAGCATCAGTAAGCTTTCTTTCTTTCGCAAGTCCAGAAAACGGATGTCCAAAGTCAGGCATGTTTTTTACCTCCTTGATTTTGTTTAAATAAAAATATTAGTACTTGATAAACTTATCCCCCGGCACACCGCAGATACTGCATTTGTCCGGACGAACTTTCTCGATGTTTCCGCAGACAGGGCAGAGATAATAGAAAACCTCTTCCGTTTGATCCAAGTTTTCCAATGCTTCTTTGTAAAGCTTCGCATGAACCTCTTCTGCTTTCATAGCAAAGGTAAAGGACATAAGCGCGGCCTTGTTTCCTTCCGCTTCGGCTTCCTTCACAAAATCGGGATACATTTCCTTATATTCGTGGGTTTCACCTGCAACAGCATCCATGAGATTATCTGCAGTCGTGCTCACTTTTCCGGCAACTTCGAAATGCTTAAGCGCATGAAGCGTCTCGGCATCAGAGGCCGCCTTGAAAAGTTTGGCTGCATTCAACTTACCATCTTTTTCAGCCTTCTTTGAGTATGCCAGATATTTTCTGTTGGCCTGGGCTTCTCCGGCAAATGCCTCCATCAGATTATTCAGCGTTTTGCTATCACTCATCTTTTCACCCTCCTTATTTTTATCAAAAGCTTCCAACAATTTTTCCACAGCCTCTCTCGGGAAACCCTCGGGCTGCTGTTTATCAATTAGGGACTTCAGAAAATCTAAAGCATTATCGCTTTGTGGAAGCATATATCCTGCTTCCCGAATAATATCCTCAGCCATAATATGATTGGATTTCTCTATAGCCACTGCCAGCTTTCCGGGTAATCCTGCGGCGATCATCTCCTGTTCCGACTTGCTACGCATAAGGATTTTAAGAGCGTTGATGACCGCTTCGGTTTTGGGCTGCTGCGGCGGATAAACTTCAGGTACCATGGATATCGCGCCGGACGGGCAGGCGTCTGCACAGTCTCCGCAGCCGATGCACTTGGAAACATCGATGATGCTGTTCTCTGTATCTGTCGCCCCGGTAGGGCATACGTAGAGGCACAAACAATCTTTGGTACATAGACGTATATTTCTAACAGCATATTTCTTAGACATTATAACGACCTCCCTTCAACCTTTTCAAATTTCCAGTTCGGCACCTTGCAAACAGGACAAATTTCCGGTGGGGTATCTCCTATGTATACAAAACCACAAATGGTACAGACATAGACACCGGTGTTTTCAAGCATAGCGTCGCCCTCTTTTTGATATCGGGTCAAAAGGGACTTTAAAATGCGTGTAACCTTCTCACTCCAGACCAAGGCGCGGAGTGCACCACGGTCTTTAGAATCGGATGCTATAGCATTTGCGTTTGTAAACCCTTGTTCGAGATCTTTTTCGATCAGAGCAATCAGCTGATTATAATCCGGGTTCTTGGCAGGTAGCGAAGTATCTTTAAAATATCCGGCCAGTTCGGTAAAGAGGGCCGCTTCCTTCGATTTGTACTGCTTTTCGCAGCCGCGAGCCAGATTTGTGCAAAGAGCGCCAATCTCAAGCGGAGAAAGCTCCTGCATATCAGTTGACATCTCGACAATAGGTTCTGGCTTTTTTTGAGAAGATACAGCTGCGTCGCCCTGTTTTTCAAATTCCGCTTTTGTTGCTCCGCAGATAGGGCAGACCCAATCATCCGGTAGGTCTTCCCACTTTGTGCCCGGTGCAATGCCAGCTTCAGGAATACCCGTTGCCTCGTCATAGATGTAACCGCAAATGGAACATACATATTTGCCCATATCATTACCTCCTTTTACTATTCGTACCTAATTAAAAAGTCGTTTCCGTACTCTTATTACATATAATGCTAATTTCCTTTTAACGCCTTTTGATAGATTTCGTTTTTGTCGTTCGTTGACAGCGCTTTTTCAGTTATATAAGCGATAACAGCTATGCCGACTAAGTCCATAGCGAGTCTTATAAGCATGAACTTCAGTCCGAGCGCGGATGCCTCAAAGAGTATAAGGGGTATTTTCGTAGTAGACCACGCGCCGAGCATAATAAATACATTGGATAGCTTAGAGCCTTTTTTCAACAATACACCGGCAACTGGAAAAGCTGCGTATAAGGGACCTGCAGCGGCTGAACCAAGAAAGAACGCAAGCAAAACGCCAATTATCCCTGAGTTATCACCCATGTACTTGATCATTGTTTCTCTCTTTACCCACACATCCAGCAGCCCGAGCAAAATGAAAATTGGTGGTAAGACCGACAGCATCTCAAGCAAATTAGAACCGGTCAGCTGAAACGCTTTTTTTCCTAAGTTCGGGAATATAACAAGTACTGCCGTGTTGATGATGAGTAGCAGGAAAAATATTCGGTATCTTTTTATAAATTTTATCATTTTCTCCTTCATAATAACACCCCCATAACCAGTGCCACGATGAAAGAGAAGCCGAATGCCGCGACATTTCTAACAATAGTTGCTTTTTTACCGAAATAACTGATTTCTACAGGCATTGTTACTATACCAACCATCATAAGGGTTGATACGAATGCAGCTATCTGCATATAGCCCGCACCGCTTTTTAACAGGGCTGCTGCAAGCGGAAAGGCTACAAATCCAGGGATAAGGGTAATTGAACCTATCACCGCCGCAATCAACACACCATACCATCCGGACTCGCTGCCAAGTAATTTTGATATCTGCTCAGGCGTAAGAATAGCCAACATCATACCAATAATAATGAGGATTGATAAAAACTGTGGAAGTATATTCTCAAATGACTTCCATGCTTTTTTAAGAGCAAGGAGAGTTTTCTCTCTGCTCTTAAAAAAGGAAACCGTTAAAGCGGAAA
>JAGPMA010000060.1 GCA_018053145.1 Oscillospiraceae bacterium
AAGCGATTGCTTTTACAGAAACTGTCTTTAATAACATATCAATGATTGAGCGTCGGTTAGTGAAAATATTATAAAATTCTGTTTGCATAATATCCTAAATCAGACCTTATTTTACTTGTCTGCCAAGCTGATATGTTAATATTTTTGTAACAATTTGCTTTACAAGGAATTTCCGCTATGGTAAAATAATTCAAATTGGGTCTATATCGTTGTGTTTTTTGTGAATGAAGCATAAATGAACGTATAGATGCAAAAATTCGTTGGAGGTTTAATTATGAGGAATACGAAAAACATTCTTGCGCTACTGCTTGTTGTTATGATGCTTGTTGGCGTAATGGCAGGCTGCGGCACAAAGGCTACCGAAGAGTCAGCTGCTCCGTCTGCTGCCGCTTCTGAACCCTTTGATCTTTCTGTATGTCTTGCTTCCGAGCCCCAGACAATTGACCCGGCACTCAACTCCGCTGTTGACGGTGCTATTATGATTCAGCACTTCTTTGAAGGACTGATGAAGTGGGTTGACGACGGAAACGGCAATGCAACTCTTGCCCTCGGCCAGGCCGAGTCCATGGATAAGGTTATAAATGATGACGGCACCGTCACATACACCTTCAAAATCCGTTCCGACGCTAAGTGGAGCGACGGCACTGCAGTTACAGCTAACGATTTCGTATACAGCTGGCAGCGTCTTGCAACTCCGGCAACCGCAGCTGACTACTCCTACATGATTGACATGGTAAAGGGCTTTGCCGATGTCAATGCAGGAACACCTACCGGCCAGTTTGAAACTAAGACCAATGCTGATACCGGCCTTGAAGAGCAGGTTGAAATTATCAACTACGCTGATCCCACAACCCTCGGCGTTTCTGCTACTGACGACAGCACCTTCGTTGTTACAATCAATAACGATTGCCCCTATTTTGAAGAAATCTGCGCTTTCCCCGCAACCTACCCTGTGCGTCAGGACATCATCGAGTCCGCAGGCGACCAGTGGACTTTTGATGTTGCTACATATGTTGGCAACGGCCCCTACAAGATGAGCGAGTGGGTACACAACTCCTACATCAAGGGCGTTCAGAACGAAAACTACTACGATGTTGCTAACCTCGGACCTGCATCCATCACCTTCCAGCTGATGGACGACGCTAACGCTATTCTCTCCGCGTTCGAGAGCAACACTCTTCAGTTCATCGAAGAAGTTCCGACCGACGAGGTTTCCACGCTTCTTTCCAGCGGCGATCTGAACGTTGTTCCTTACCTCGGCTCATATTATGCTTGCTTCAATACACAGAAGGCTCCCTTTGATGACGCTCGCGTCCGTGAAGCTTTCTCCCTTGTAATTGACCGCAACTACATTGTTGAAAACGTAACACAGACAGGTGAAGTTCCTGCTACTGGTTATGTTCCCAACGGAATTAATGACGCTGAAGGCGCAAGCGGCGATGACTTCCGCACTGTCGGCGGAGAGTATTACTCCGTTGCTGCAGATGATTACGAAGCAAACTGCGAAAAGGCTCGTGCTCTTCTTGCAGAAGCCGGCTTCCCCAACGGCGAAGGCTTCCCCGCTGTTGAGTACCTCTACAACACCAGCGACCGTCACAAAGCTATCGGCGAGGCTCTGCAGCAGATGTGGCAGACCGAGCTCGGAGTTACAGTTACTCTGAACAACCAGGATTGGGCAGTATTCCTCCAGAACCGTAAGGACGGCAACTATTCAATCGCTCGTAACGGTTGGATTGCTGACTATAACGATGCTTGCACCTTCCTTGACATGTGGTACACTGACGGCGGCAACAACGATGCACAGTACAGCAACGCTGAGTACGATGCAGCTATTGATGCAGCTAAGGCTACCGCTGATCCCGTAGAGCGTATGAAGGCCTTCCACACCGCAGAGGATATCCTCATCGGTCAGGATAAGGTTCTTGCTCCCATCTACTTCTACACACAGATGTATATGCTTGACCCCTCAATCGAAGGCATGTACTATGCTCCGCTCGGATACTTCTTCTTCGGCTACACCTCTAAGGCTGCAGCATAATTTAGAAAAATTAACCGGCAAAATACTGGGAGCCGCCCGAATTTGGGCGGCTCCTTCTTTTTTTTGTGGAATTTGTATGTTCAAAATGCATTTTATGATTTATAATATCGACATTCTAAGTTAAAGCAGGGTAGACAAGACATGGCAAACCGCAGTTATGGAATTGATTTACTAAAAAGCGTTTCGATGCTTATGGTAGTTGTATTACACATTCTCGGAGTAGGTGGGATACTAGCAGGCTCTGCGCAGGGTACAATGACAAACGATATTGCATGGCTTCTTGAGGCGGCTAATATCTGCGCGGTAAACTGCTTTGGACTCATCAGCGGCTACGTTCTGTGCAAAGGGCACTACCGACGCTCGCGCTTGCTTTCACTCTGGCTTAGAGTAGTTTTTGAGTCATTAATCATTACTGCGGCGTTTGCGCTTCTGTTGCCCGGTGTTGTGGGCTTCTCTGAATGGTTTAAAGTGTTTACTCCCGTTATCCACGGTGTATATTGGTATTTCACTGCATACTTTGCGCTCTTCCTTTTTGTTCCGTACATAAACAAAATGCTAAGCTCGCTAACGAATCGCGAGAAGGCAAGCCTTTCAATCAGTGCAGTTATTGTTTTCGTGTTTTTAGGAAACGTGCTTAATAATGATATTTTCTTTCTCCACGGCGGTTACGGCTTCCTTTGGCTTCTGTGCCTTTATGTTTTCGGAGCATGTATAAGAGATATTGAAATCAAAAGCAGCATCAACAAATACTGGCTTCTTGCCGCGTATGCTATTTGCGTTTCCCTCGCATGGGCACTTATGAAAATAACCCATATTCCTGCTTTATTTTCCTACACGTCGCCCTTTGTTTTGTTAGCCTCAGTGTTTTTGCTTCTGTTTTTCAGGCGGCTTGAATTCAAGTCACCAAAATCGCATAGGGTTATCTCAATGCTTGCGCGAACTTCTTTTGGCGTCTATATTATACATACACACCCGCTTATATGGGGAAACTTGATTACCGGCAGATTTCTCCCATATTTGAAATATCCGATTCCCGTCACTTTCCTTGCGGTAATATTGACAGCTGTGGCTATATATTCCGTTTGCACACTTGGTGACTGGCTTGCGGAAAAGTTTTTTAAACTGGTTAAAATAGACCTGCTAGAGAATGCAGTAGATAACATCGGTAAAAACAGGCGAAAGCCACAAAATACCCTGCAAAAATGATTGAGGTTGGGCACATTTTACGAATTGCAAATTGCTTCGATTTCTGTTATATTTGCAATAACACTAATTTCTTTAGTAAACTAACTAATAAAACAAAGGAGAAAAGACAATGAAAAAGCCGTTCGTATCGCTAGAGCAGCTCAAAGAGCTTTCCAAAGAATTTCCCACTCCTTATCATCTTTACGATGAAAAGGGAATACGCGAGAACGCACGAAAGCTTTACAAGGCCTTTTCTTGGAATAAGGGATTTAAGGAATATTTTGCGGTTAAGGCAACACCCAATCCCGCAATTTTGAAAATCCTCAATGAGGAAGGCTGCGGAATGGATTGCTCGTCACTCACAGAGCTTATGCTTTGCGAGCGTTGCGGAATTTCCGGAGAGAGCATTATGTTCTCCTCAAACGACACGCCTACAGAGGACTTCCATCTTGCCGATAAGCTTGGCGCGATTATCAATCTCGACGATATTACGCATATCGATTATCTTGAAAAAACCGTTGGGCACATCCCCGAGAAAGTTAGCTGCCGCTATAATCCCGGCGGAAACTTCGAGATTTCAAACACGATAATGGACACCCCGGGCGACGCAAAATACGGCCTAACAAAGCCGCAGATGTTCCAGGCCTTCCGCCTTTTGAGAGATAAGGGCGTCAAGGAATTCGGCATCCATGCGTTTCTGGCAAGTAACACCGTCACCAACGACTATTATCCCACGCTTGCCGCCGTTCTTTTCCGCTTGGCGGTTGAGCTTAAAAACGAGCTTGATGTACACATCAGCTTCATCAACCTTTCCGGAGGAATCGGAATTCCTTACCGCGAGGATCAAATGTCTGCCGACATTCTTGACATCGGCGACCGCGTCCGCAAGGTGTTTAACCAAATCCTCGTTCCTGCCGGAATGGGTGACGTTGCGCTTTATTCAGAGCTTGGCAGATTTATGCTTGCGCCTTACGGCTGCTTAGTTACAACAGCTCTTCATCAGAAGCACATCCACAAGGAATACATCGGCGTTGATGCTTGTGCCTGCAACCTTATGCGCCCTGCTATGTATGGGGCATATCACTACATTACCGTTATGGGCAAGGAAAACGCACCTGCCGACCATCTTTATGATATAGTCGGCGGACTGTGCGAGAACAACGACAAGTTCGCAATCGACCGCTGGCTGCCCAGAATCGACAACGGCGACTTTTTGGTTATTCACGACACAGGCGCGCATGGGCACTCTATGGGCTACAACTACAACGGCAAGCTCCGCAGCGCAGAGGTCATGCTTTGCGAGGATGGCTCGGCAAACCTGATTCGCCGTGCCGAAACACCCGACGATTATTTCGCAACCTTGAAATTTTGAGCTTAAAGCTTAAGCTCAAACCTTATCGATAGAAGATACAGAAACTTCGTAGGCAGTTTTTTTCGTCTGTCTTCCATCTGCTTTTTTTATGTAATTCCTGCTCTGAATTCTTCCCTCCAGTTCGACTGTGTCACCAACGCTCCAGAGCGAGGCTTCGCGGGCGTTTTGACCCCACGTTATGCAGGGGAGATAGCCGCTGCGTCCGAAGGGACGGTTTACAGCAACAAGAACGTCGCAGATTTCGCGACCCAAGGGCGTCATACGAAGGCTTGGCTGTTTACAGACAGTACCGCGCAGCTTAACTGAGTTTTCCGGTTCTTCTTCGCAAAACTCCAAGTCGTTTGCATAAACAAAGATTAATAACCGATTTCCGACTCCGCTCTTGTTATTATAAGAGCGGAGTTCGCCTGTTACGCGCAGCATAGTGTTTTCGTCCGGCTCAAGCAAGCGCATTTTCTCCTCATCACAGACTACATTAATAACATCTTCTGCTCCCGAAAGCCTCGGAACTCTTAGTGGGAAAACATAAAATTTTCTGTTACGGCTGATATGCGAAAAATTCGCTTTACCGTCTACGCTGCCGCATAGCCGTGTTGTGTTTCCAATCGTGTTCATTTCCATAATTACCTCCGGCTTTTTCATAATATTTAACTCTCGCAATTAACCGCAAAAAACAGTAAACGTACGGTAAGGACAAGGCTTGATATAAGTTGTCCTTGCTGATACCAAAGCATATTCGGCATCGATTAACGATATACGTACACAAGTTAATAAACTCTGCAAAAGAAAAGAAAAATCGGTTCGTGTTTGAACCGATTTTTTGCCTTATGCTTTTCAATAATTGTTGTGGGTAAATTCTGAAAATGCAATTTTGCAATTCGAATAATTCAAATTCGAATAATATTGCAACAATTCTTGCATAATTCTATCAAGATAAATGATTATTTATCACTTTAGCACAGTAATTTAGCGCAATTTATTCAGTATTGTTCCATAAGTGACATAAAAAGCACAAAATGGTAAAGGCAATTTTGCAAGAAGAGCTTGACTGAATTGTGTATTTGATATAGAATTCCATGGATACATATTTTTAGTTTTGAGCTTAATCTGACGTCCTCATTCGGGCAAAGGATTTGTCAAAACCTTACTACATAAGCAAATGAAAGCAGGAAGTGAAGATATGGCAAAGTACACCTTAAAAAGGTTGGGCATGGCACTATTAACTCTATTAGTTGTCGCAAGCCTGACTTTTTTATTGATGAACAGCATCCCGGGCAGCCCTTGGCTGAGTGAAAAATCACCTTCGCAGGCAACTATTGACGCACTGAACGAGAAGTACGGAATGGACAAGCCGGTTATAGTTCAGCTTGGCAAGTATCTGGAAAACCTCGTACAGGGTGATATGGGCGTTTCACTTAAAATGCAAAAAAATCGGCCTGTAGTCGATATCATCAAGGAAATGTTCCCTGTTTCCGCAAGTATAGGCTTTTTTGCAGTTTTGTGGGCAACCCTAGTCGGCGTTACCTTAGGCTGCTTAGCCGCATATAACCGAGGAAAGTGGGTTGACAGCCTGCTCAGGGTTATATGTACCATAGGCATATCTATGCCAACCTTTGTTATCGCGTCGTTGCTATTATTAACTTTTGCAGGTAGCAATGAGGCTCTTCGGTTATTTCCAACGATTTTCGATTCATCATTCGGAATTAGAGCATATGTGCTTCCTTGCTTTGCGCTCGGTTTATACCCTATGTGCTATACGGCAAGACAGGCTAGAAGCTCAATGCTTGACTCTTTAGGGCAAGACTATATAAAAACGGCTCGTGCAAAGGGACTGCGCAACCCGGCTATAATTTTCAAACACGCGCTGAAAAACGCATTGATACCGGTTATTACATATTTGGGACCCGAAATTGCATTTACTTTCTGCGGCGGTTTTGTTGTTGAAACGGTATTTTCAATTCCAGGGCTCGGACGATACTTCATTCAAAGCATACTCAACCGTGACTATCCCGTTATCATGGGAACCACGATATTCCTTGCAGCGTTCATTATTCTTATGAACTTCTTCGTTGATTTGCTGTACAAAGCAGTTGACCCGAGAATCAGTATTACAGAAGGAGGAAAATAAGAATGTCAGAAAAAATGAAACATGCAAAATTCGGCTCAATGCAGCCGGATATTGAGAATCTTCTTGAACTGACTGCCGAAGATTTTGCTCCTGCGACAGACGAACAAAAGCAAGGCAACTCAACTAACCGTGAAAGTACCTCATATTGGCAGGACGCATGGCGCAGATTAAGACAAAACAAGGTTGCTATGGTGGCTTTGGTAGTAATATTCTTATACATATTGTTTGCATTTGTAGGACCTAGTATTGTTCCCTATGGCTATGACGAGTTTAATAAAGGCGCAGAAAACCTTTATCCCTGGCACTATTCACTCGAAGATCAGGCGATACTTGACGACAGCGTTTCCGGTAACGAGGAAGAAAGACTTGCGGCCGCTCTTGAATCCGCGGAAAAGGAAAAAGGCTCTGAGCTTTCTTCAATTGAAATTGCAAAGATAAAAGCAAAAATCAAGTCTTCCAATCTTGATATTGAAGAGTTTAAAAGCGAAAACAACATCCATCTTAAGCTGTTTGGCTACTCCATAGAAGAGTTGGAGCAAATTGAAGCAGGCGAAAGCGTGTTTCCACACGTCTTCGGTACCGACAAATACGGACGTGACATCATGGTTCGTCTAATGATTGGAACACGTGTTTCAATGGTAATCGGTATCTGTGCTGCGCTTCTGGTTTTACTTATCGGTGCAACCTATGGTTCGATTTCCGGCTTTGCAGGCGGTAAGGTCGACACAATAATGATGCGCTTTGTTGAGCTGATTTACTCGATACCTGAAGTTTTGGTCATTTTACTTCTATCAACAGCACTTAAGCCGGCGCTGGAAGCATTCCAGAATAGCGGAAACGGTTTTTTGCAAAATTTTGTCGGTCTTTTAGGGCCAAATTTGATTTCATTGTTCGTTGCATTTGGACTTCTTTATTGGGTCACGATGGCGAGAATAATTCGAGGCCAGATTCTTCAGCTCAAAGAGCAGGAGTTTGTAACAGCCGCAAAAGCTCTTGGCGCAAGCTCTGGACGCATAATAAAAAAACATCTGCTTCCGAACTGCGTAGGACAGATTGTGGTTACAACCTGCCTTCAAATTCCTTCGGCAATATTTCTCGAGTCTTTTTTGTCCTTCCTTGGGGTCGGTGTGTCAGCTCCGATGACAAGCCTTGGCTCCATGGCGGCAGATGCTTTAAAAGGACTCCAAACATATGGGTATCGACTCGTTATACCTGCCATACTTTTGAGCGTTATGATTCTCTCGCTCAACCTTTTCGGTGACGGCTTGCGCGATGCGCTTGACCCAAGACTTAAGAAATAGAAAGGAGGAAACATCACTTTGAGTAGCACAAATGATAAAAAATTGTTGGAAGTCAAGGATTTAAGGGTTTCCTTCTTTACACCGGCAGGCGAAGTTAAGGCTGTCGGCGGCATATCCTATGAATTAGGTTATGGCGAGGTAATGGGAATCGTCGGTGAATCCGGCTCGGGAAAAAGCGTTGAGGCCTATTCGATTATGGGTCTGCTCCAGTCACCGGGCGAAGTTATCGGAGGGTCGATAACTTTTGAGGGTGAGGATGTTCTTGCCTACGATAAAGAGCAAATGGTCGATTTCCGCGGAAACAAGGTGGCGATGATTTTCCAAAACCCGATGACCTGCCTTAACCCCGTGTATACAATAGGAAATCAGCTTGTTGAGGCGCTTCGCGCCCACAACAAAGAAATCTCTGCAGCGGATGCGAGCAAAAAGGCCATGGAAATGCTCGAGCTTGTCGGAATTAACAACGTTGCAAAGCGCATGAAGCAGTATCCGCACGAATTTTCCGGCGGTATGCGCCAGAGAGTTATGATTGCAATGGGTCTTATTTGCTCTCCAAAGCTGCTGATTGCCGATGAACCGACAACGGCGCTTGACGTTACAATTCAGGCTCAGATTCTTGAGCTTATGAAGGACTTGCAAAAGAAAACCGGTATGGGCATAGTCTTTATAACGCATAACCTAGGTGTTGTTGCCGAAATATGCGACAAGGTTTCCGTTATGTATGCCGGAAGAATAGTTGAGCAGGGCTTGGTAAACGACATTTTCTATAAACCTGCACATCCATATACAATCGGACTTCTGCGCTCCATGCCGCGTGTCGACGCAGAAGAATATGAGCGTCTCATCCCGATTGAGGGCACCCCCGTTGATATGTGCTGTCCGCCTCCGGGCTGTCCATTTGCGCCCAGATGTGAGCATTGCATGCAGATTTGCTTCAAAAAAGCGCCTCCTTATGTTGAGCTCGGTGATGGTCACCGCAGCGCATGCTGGTTAAGGGTGCAGGAGAAAATGAACAAGGAGGAGCAGAACAATGGATGACAAGGTGCTTCTTCAAGTGCAGAATCTGCACAAATATTTTCATGTAAACGGCGTTAAAGGCCCGGGTGTTCAGGCAGTTGAGAATGTTTCGCTCGAGATAAAAAAAGGTGAAACTCTCGGTTTGGTCGGCGAGTCGGGCTGCGGAAAGACTACTCTGGGCAGAACAATTCTTCGCCTTTACGAACCTACCAGCGGCCGCATTGTATACGACGGCAAGACGATTTTTGACAGCGGCGGATTTGAAATACCCTCGCTCGATAAGGATGGCAAGCAGATTTTCGACAAGGACGGCAAACCGCTGACAAAGAAATCAAAAGCATCTTCGGTTGACATGCTTCCTTACCGCCGCAAAATGCAGATAATTTTTCAAGACCCCTCAGCTTCACTCGACCCACGTATGACAGTCGGCGAAATTGTCGGTGAAGCAATTGATATCCACAAGCTTGCAAGCTCCAAAAAAGAACGGGCAGACATGATTATAAAGCTGCTTTGCGATGTCGGACTTAACTCCGAGCATGCCAACCGTTTTCCTCACGAGTTTTCAGGCGGCCAGCAGCAACGCGTCGGAATTGCCCGCGCTCTTGCCGTAAAGCCCGAATTTATTGTCTGCGACGAACCGATTTCGGCGCTCGACGTTTCAATTCAGTCGCAGATAGTCAATATGCTGGAGGATATGCAGAACAACCTAGGCTTAACCTACCTTTTCATAGCGCATGATTTGTCGGTTGTTCGCCACATCTCAAACCGCATCGGAGTTATGTATCTGGGCTCTCTCGTCGAGCTTGGCGAAAGCTATGAACTGCACAAGAATCCTCTGCACCCTTACACGAAAACGCTTCTTTCCGCGGTTCCGGTTCCCGATCCGGAGAAATCCCGCGCAAGGCGCCGCATAGTGCTTGAGGGCGATATTCCAAGCCCCATGAATCCTCCGACGGGCTGCCGTTTCCATACGCGCTGTCCTTATGCAAAGCCAATATGCAAGGAAGCCGTCCCCGAATTCAAGGAATATGACAAGGGTCATTGGGCCGCCTGCCATATTCTGGACTAAGCAAAATAATAAAAGCGCTTTCCCGTTTTTGCGGGATAGCGCTTTTTGTTAATGCACAACATGCTGTGCTTTTTTATAAAACTTCTTTATAATCAACGGCAAATGTGTTATAATAGAAAAAACTAAAATGTTCACAAATTTGATATTGACACAGCCGCTTTCTCATGGTAACATATCGTGAAATTGAGGCTGATAGGAGGGCTGTTGGGTGAATTACCTTATTCGAAATGCGTCAGTATTTTTTGACGGTGCTTTTATCAGTAGTGATGTTTTAATAATAGACGGTATTGTTGCCGACATTAAACCCTTTTTTTCTCCCGTTTCCGGCGTTACTGTTTTTGATATGAATAATTGTTTCGTTTTTCCCGGTCTTATAGATGTTCATGTACATCTAAGAGAGCCGGGTTTTTCTTATAAAGAGACCGTTTTGTCTGGCACTTTGGCGGCGGCGCACGGTGGCTTTACAACAGTTTGCGTAATGCCAAACTTAAATCCGGTACCGGACAGTCTTGAGCATCTAGATATGCAGCTCGAAAT
>JAGPMA010000102.1 GCA_018053145.1 Oscillospiraceae bacterium
ATCTTGCTCTAAAAAACTGCCGGACTGCCGTTCACTTCCTACTGCCACTTTTTCAGAAAATCTATAACCAGCTTTTTCATAAAAGGCTGCGGGCTGGCGTTCTTCCCCTTACTCCCTACAACACCGCAAAAAGCAAAAATGACGGACTTTCCGGCAAGAACTTTTCCGGCGGCTCGGTCTTTCCCGACAATAAGGCGTTTCGGAAGCTGCGTTTTGCCCGCTGTCTAAAAAAACGGCAGCCTTTTTTTGGTTTCACTATCTAATACGGAACTTTTGGAAATTTGCCAAAAATGGGCGCAAAAAAAGCAGCAAATCTTTTTCGGATTTACTGCTTCATGTGCCGCTGCGGGGCGGCGGGATATTCAGTTTCTATGTTATCGGTCAAGCCGGAACTTGAACAGGCTTTCAATCAGCTTTGTTCTGATGTAGTCCTCCATATCAGAGTTGTAATAGCCGTTCATCTTAGAGAAGTAGCGGATATATCCAGCGTATCGGTCAAGGACGGCTTGTATCGCTATGGGGTCGCCCTCATGTGCCTTTATGATAGTGTCATAGGGGAGAAGTCGGTTACTCATGGGACAGCACCTCCATTTCCTCTTTCAGCCGCTTCAAGGCAAGCCGTATATGCCGCCCGATTGTGCTGCGTGTCCAGCCGCTTTGTTCTCCGATTTCTTTCTGCGTCAAGTGCTGAAAGTAGTACAAAAAGATTTCTTCCTGCGTCTGTTCCGGCAATCGGGCAAGAGCAGCCGCAAGAGAACAGCTATCTAAAAGTATCGTCTGCCCCCGGACAGAGAACGGATAAGTTTCGCCATAGTCCGGCACTTGAAAATACTCGTCTGTGGTGCTTAGTTGGACAAACTTTTCTTCGGTCAGATATTCAAGGGAGATTTCCCGTTTCCATCTCGCCGCCAGCATACGGGCAGCGTCAAAGGACGCATGGCGAATAACAATCCGGCAATAGGTATCATGGGTATAGCGGATATGTTCTTGATAGGCTTCGTATTCAGTCATGGAAAATCCCCCTTTCTTCGATTATGGGAAAGGGCGGCAGCACTCCTTGCTGTCGCCCCTTGATTGCCTATCTGCAAAGGCGGGCGGGGCTGTCAACGGCAGCGCAGTATGCGCTGTTTATCTTGACCGTTGACTGGCTCGGCTGGCTTTGCTACTCGCTGATAATCGGTTTTCCGTCTTTGTCAATCAAGGGACAAATACCCCCGCCAGTTCCAAACTTTGCCACAAGGTAATTGACCCCGGTTTCTCTGTCCACTACCACATAAAAGCCTTTCACACTTCCTGCGGTTTCAGTAATTTCAAATCTTCTGCTTCCCATATAGATACCTCCCAATAGAAATCAAAGCTCTTGCTTTACAAAAATGCGATAACTGATTTGATACATCACATAGCACCATGCCAACGCCAGAAGCGGTGAGCAGCAGAGAAGAATAAATACAATCTGGTCTGTCAATGCAACTCCCAGCATAGTAAGAAGCTGATATATTCCAAAGCAAATCCCTGCCGGAATGAGGAATGATACTAATAGCAGAACACGGCCTTTTTCTGCGCCAAACTTGAACACAAGAGGAATTGACATACTTCCAAAAATAAGGGAGATTACCCATGCAACGAGTGTCAAAAACAGAAGCTCTCCAATCCCTACTATGTCGAGTACGATTTTATGTGTGATTAGGCCACCGATAAAACCAATAATCAGCCCAAAGAGGCTGCCAATGGCGCAGAAGATAGCCAGCACCATAAATTTTCCAGCAACCAATTCTTTCTTGGAAACTGGCATTATCATAGCATACCGTGTCCATTTAGAACTGTCATCAAAAGAAAAGGTTGTTACAATCATCATGCTGCACAAAATCGCACATACAAAAATATAGCCTTCTACGCCGGAAAACGGAATAAGCGCAACGGCAAAAACCACAAGGATGAATAGCATAGATTTCGCATTGTGGCCGATATTAAATAAATCTTTCAAAACAAGACTTTTCATTTTGCTTGCTCTCCTTTCACATACAGCAGCAGAATATCGTCGATTGTTGCGTCGTCCACTACGGCATTTTTATATTTCCTCCGGGCTTTTTCCTTGTCAGCTACCAGCACATTCCATTGATAATCATCTTTGCGGTAAGCCAGAATTTCCGCTTTATCGAGCTGGTCGAACAGTGCTGCGCCACAGCGGATAATACCATAGTTATAACGAAGTTCATCTTTCGTTTTACAAAAAAGAACCTTGCCCTGATGAATAAATGTAATGTAATCTGCGACTTTTTCTAAATCTGTTGTGATATGCGAGGACATCAAAATGGAATGATTTTCGTCCTGAACAAATTCAAGAAATACATCAAGAATATCATCACGCATTACAGGGTCGAGGCCGCTTGTCGCTTCGTCCAAAATCAGTAGCTTGGGGTTATGGGAAAGGGCGACGGCAATACACAACTTCATCTTCATTCCCTTGGACAGAGATTTAATTTCCTTATCCGCTGGAAGTTGAAACCGCTTTAGATAGTCTTGAAACAGATGGCCGTCCCACTGTTTGTAGGCAGCACCAGCAATTTTCCCGACTTTGGCCGGAGTGAGCGTTTCATAGAAGTTAATTCCGTCAAACACTACGCCAACATCCTCTTTGATTTGTTTTGTGGACGATAATTCCTGCCCCCAAAAAGTAACTGTTCCATCATCTTTATGAATTAAATCAAGAATAGCATTGATAGTTGTGCTTTTTCCGGCTCCATTTTCGCCAATAAGCCCCATGATTGTTCCTTTCGGAACCGAAAACGAAACATGGTCTAACTTGAAATCGGCGTATTGCTTTGTCAAGTTCTCAACCTGCAAAATAGCGTTCATAGTTAATCCTCCTCTTGATAAAATATCGTCAGTAATTCAATCAGTTTTTCCAACGATATTCCACTTATCCGCCCAATATCGGCGGCCTCTTGCAAATGTTCTTCGGCCAATCTCTGCTGTTCTTCCTGATAAAAGTCTTTGTTCTGTGCCGACACAAAACTTCCTCGGCCTACCGTTGTTTCAATAAAACCGTCCCTTTGCAAATCTTCATACGCTTTTTGAACGGTAATAACACTCACATGAATGGACTTTGCCAGCGCCCGCATAGAGGGAATAGGAT
>JAGPMA010000061.1 GCA_018053145.1 Oscillospiraceae bacterium
GTTATCAACCAGTATAGCTTCGCTTCCTGCGAACTGATTTAAATATGTAAGTCCTTTGTCTATGCCGGCCACGAATATTGCTGTTGACAGCGCATCGGCAAGCATTGCGCTGTCCGCAACAACAGTAACGCTAATCAATCCCGATTCAGAGGGAAAGCCGGTACTCGGATTGAGGATGTGATGCCACCGCTTACCCTCACAGTCAACAAAATATCTTTCATAATCCCCAGAGGTAACCACAGCTTTGCCGCTCACCTTCACCGCCCCTATCAGGCAGCCGCTGCGCCTTGGGTGCCTGATACCAACGTTCCACGGAGAGCCATCAGGTTTATAAGCAAGTGTCGCAACGTTTCCTCCGATGTTTATAAAAGCCGCGGAAGCGCCATTATCTCGAAGCGTTTTTATGCAGCAGTCACTGGCATAACCTTTTCCGATACCACCTAAATCGATAGATTGACCCTCTTTAATCAAGCCCGCCGTTTTCTTTTTGTCATCCAGCAGCAAATCGTGATAATTGACTTTGGCCCGTGCTTCATTTATTTTTTCTTCCTTCGGAGGCATAACTGAATGCTTATAGTCCCACAAATCAATTAAAGGTCCAACTGTAATATCATATAGACCCTCTGTTAATTCTGAAATCCTTATCGCGCAGGAGAGAATCTCGCACATCTCGGAGCTAATATTAATCTGCGCTTTGCCGGCGGCCCCATTAATCTCGCTAACTTCACTGACTTGCCGGTAGCGACTCAGTTTGCTCTCCAGTCTCTGAAGTTCTACTTCAGCAAAGTTAATGGCTTCCGCAGAATTTTCACCAAATACCCTATATGTAATTTCCGTATTCATACTAAAACCGCAAGCCTCTTTAACTGCAGCTTTCAACATAATCCCGCCTCCATACGAATGAATACAATTTGGTTCATTCATTATCCGCTCTGAAAAAACTGCTCTTTCTATTCCGAGCAGTCCATCAGGCTTTTCATAATAAGCTCTGTCATTTGCACCAAAAGCCGAGGAAAATACTCAAGTCCAATTTCCTCTTTATGTGTTTCCACATTTATAATTGCCGCAAAAATCGTCATAATCATTTTGCTGTCGATATCTCTTCGTATTTTCCCCTGCTCTTGCCATTTTTCAATCAGCTCAAGAAAACTGTCATATAAAAAATCAACTGCTTGAAGACCATTTTCCTCACGATAAAGCTGTTCGATTTTTGTAAACACGCTTTTGTTATTCCATTCCCTCAAAATAGGATTTCCATTTAAGCCATCTGCATTCATCACCAGCATTTGCATGACTACTTCAAGGGGGCTTTGGGTCAAATCAAGAGATTGCAAGCAGCTTTTTTTCAATTTCGTGTTCTCTTCCAGAAAAATATCCATAAACAATTTTTCTTTTGACGGATAGTATTTATAGAACGTGCCTACGGCTATCCCGACATTTTGGGTGATTTGAGATATGTTCGTATCCTTGAAACCTTTTTCGCTAAATATCTCTTTTGCACAATCGTAAATTAGCTGCTTTTTATCGTCCATTATCAAATCCTCGGTGAATGAATATAATTAAGTTCATTCACATATTAGCAACTGCTTTACGATTTGTCAATATAATTTTCAATAATCTCGCAGAGAATGCCTGTTTGTAATGAGTCACGGATATATGAAGATACGTAATGTCTTGATTTCGCTTGCTTTTTTAGTAAACACAGCCAAAAGCTATAAGATAAAAAATCGAGTGTTCATAACAAACCCGAAGGTTTGTTATGAACACTCGATTTGCATTGTTTATCAGATTTTGATTACCGGAAAACGATTTGGAAGCTCTATGCAGGCGCGCTTGTAAATTGCATTTGCATGCTCGCAGCCGGCTTCTAGGATAGCGTCCTCATCTAGCGTAAGAATTTTCCTGTCACGCATGAGCCATTTTCCATTGCACATTGTGCTTTCAATGTTTGAAGAATGCATTGCGGTCACGAGTGCGGCAATCTTGTCGTTCACCGGCATCATGGAAGCGCCATAGGGATTAATAATTATCAAATCCGCTTTTTTTCCGCTCTCCAAGCTTCCATATTCTTTTTCATCAAGCAGAGCTTTTGCGCCGTTTATGGTTGCCATGCGGAGTATATCCTGAGAGGGTACAGCTGTAGGGTCAAGCCTCCAACCCTTGTGAATAAGCGAGGTAAGCCACATTTCGTCAACCATGTCCATACGGTTGCTTGAGGATGCGCCGTCTGTGCCTATTGATACGCAAATGCCCTTCCTAAGCATTTGAGGGATTTTGGCAAAGCCCAGCACCCGCATTGCAGAAGCCGGATTGTGAGATACCTTTACGTCGTGCTTCTTAAATAGGTCAACTTCTTCATCGGTCAACCACACAGTGTGAACTGCGAGCAGATTACTGTCAAGGACGCCCAAACGATTTAGATGCGTCACGGTAGCTTCGCCATAAACCTCTTTCGTGTACTCGACCTCGCTTTTAGCCTCCGCCACGTGCATATGTACTCCGACTTTGTGCTTGTCGGCAAGTTCCTTTGTACGAATTATTAACTCATCCGTATCGTTAAAGATTGTGCGTAAACCAAACCAAACCTGCACTCTGCCGTCCGCTGTATTGTGGTGCCTTTTTAAATCCTCAAGCTGCTGTTCAAGCTCTTCATCGGCGCTTCTGACCCATTTCGCGGGCAGACCCTCGCCGCAATCCATCACAGACTTTGCAAGCTTTCCCCTTAGCCCCGCTTCGGCAACAGCCCTACACATTGAGCCGACAAACTGCCCTCCGGGTTCGGCAAAGGATGTGACGCCAGCACGAATCTGTTCAAGACAGCACATAAGAGTGGATATGTACGAATCCTCCTCGTCCATATTGCTTTCAAAAGGCCACATGCGTTTGTGAAGCCAAGTCTGAAAATCCACATCATCCCCAACTCCTCGGCTTATTTGTTGCGAGGTGTGAACATGTGTGTTGACAAAGCCGGGAAGAATGTATTTCCCCTTAAGATCAATTATCTCCGCATCGGGTGTCACGGAAGCTTCATCGATTTTTCCCACCGCGGCGATTTTGTCGCCCTCAACCAGCAGGCCGCCTCCGTCAAACACCTCTTCTTTTTGGTTCATTGATACGATGTATCCGTTTTTAAAATAAATCTGTGCCATTACGCTGCTACCTATTCTTCAACGCTCAAAATCGGATTAATAATTTTCTGCTGCAAAACATCAATAAAGCCATGATCCGTAATTGCAAAGTTCGGCAAAGCCGCAAGGCAAATGAATGAAAGGAACATAAACGGAATTGGAATCGGACTGCCTAGGCTGTGAACCGCATCATTCAACTTACGTTTTTCCACCGCAAGCTCCTCGGCAGAAAGATCGCTGAGCAGTCCGCAAATCGGGTATGCAAGTTCTGCCAAAATTTTACCGCCATCAACGACGACCTGTCCTCCTGTAAGCTCTGCCGCTCTATTCACCGCAAGAGCCATATCCTCAAAATTTGTACCCATAACAATTATGTTGTGATTGTCGTGTCCTACCGAAGAGGCAATAGCTCCGCTCGTCATGTGGAAGCCACCCATAAAGGCCTTGCCGATGTTTCCGTTTTTACCATATCTCTCAACCTGAGCAATATACAGCACATCTTGGTTTACGTCGCACTCGACGACTCCATCCTTGACGTCCAGAACGACCTCTCGCCCTAATGTGATTGGTATGAACGGCAGAGTATCCATAACCTGAACCTTCACCTTTTTCGCACCGGCAGGGGCCATAAGATTAAGGTCGTCAGCAGTAACGGGGCGCTTCATCTTAACTGTGTTCAGAAGGCAAGGCTTGTGCTCAGCTTTCGGATAGTGAACAAGAAGCTCCCCCTTGTCAACGACCATTTTCCCGCCGCTGATAACAGTTTCAATTCTGAAATCCTCCGGACCGCTTGTAATATTTATATCGGCGCGCTTGCCGGGAGCAAGGCCGCCGATTTCATTGTCAAGGCTAAACGCGCGTGCAGCGTTGAGAGTGACCATCTGTATTGCTGTAACAAATTCCGCTCCGCATTTAAGCGCAGTTCGAACCGATTCGTCCAAATGTCCGCGTTCAACAGCATCAATAGTATGAAGGTCATCTGTTACTATGCTTACTCTCGAGGTGTCTGCATTAGCTTTAAGAACAGCTTTAAGGCAATCGGGAAGGTTCCTTGCCGCAGAGCCCTCACGAATCATCAGATGGCAGCCGGCTCTGAGCTTTGCGAGCGCATCCTCAGCACCTAATGACTCATGATCGGTGCTGACGCCGGCGGCAAGGCAGGCGTTGAGGCTGGCACCTGTCATGTCAGGGAGATGCCCCTGCAGCGATTTTCCCTGAGAAAGAGCATATCAAAAGCTCGCGGCGTTTTAGTATCCAATGGATTGTTATCGCATATATTTTTAAAAAACTTGTTGCAGGCAAATCGGGAAATATATTTGCAGAAAGAAGTATTCTTCGTCAATTTTTGCTAACATTCTTGTTAATTATCCTTGTGTATGGTATCATTTCAACAGTAATTGTCTTTTATTCACTTCTTTGCCAAACAATAAAGCTTTAAAAAAATGGAGGAAAAATCTATGCCTTATGTTATTGCGCTTGGAGCTATAATCGTAATTCTTGTTCTTTGGATAATCTCGGCACAGCGTTCCTTGGTGGCGATGGACGAAAACATTAATAACGCCATGTCGCAAATCGGTGTGCAGCTTTCCTCTCGTTGGGATGCGCTAAGCTCGCTTTTGGATTTAACCAAGGGCTATGCTGAGCACGAGTACAAAACCATTTCGGAAACCATTAAGTCCAGACGCACAATCACAAGGGAATCAACGCCAAATGATGTTACCGCGCAAGAAAATATCATAGCCGACGCCATGGGCAAAATAATGGCAGTTGCTGAGAGCTATCCCTCTTTGAAGGCAGACGGCACTTACATTAAAACGATGGACGCTGTCAATCAATATGAAAACATGGTTCGTACCAGCAGATTGATTTACAACGACAGTGTTACAAAGCTAAACCGCGCCATCCGTATGTTCCCGACCTCTTTAATAGCAAACATGCTGGGCTTTGCGGTGCGTGCTTATCTTGAGGCAGCAAACGAGAAGGCAGATATGCCGAGCATGAAATAATAAGAATAATAAGCTGAGGTGGGCTATGATAAAGAAAACTTGTTGCACGCTCCTTTGTGCCCTGCTGTTCTTGCTGTCAATGGGTCAGGCGGCCTTTGCTGCAAATAATGTGTCCGATATTGCTGTTGATGTTGTCATCAATGATGACGGCTCGGCTAAAATCACGCAAACATGGAATTGCAATTTTGACGAGGGCACAGAGGGCTATATTCCCATTGAAAATCTGGGGGAAATGACAATATCCGATTTTTCCGTTTCTGATGAAAACGGCGCCTTTACCTATATTGACAACTGGGATATTTCTGCCTCATTCGATGAAAAGGTTGGCAAGTGCGGCATCGTCGAAACTGACAGAGGTTATGAGCTTTGTTGGGGAATCGGACAATACGGCGAAAGACATTATACCATAGCGTACAAGATGAATGGTTTGGTTGGCAGCTATACTGACGTCGACGGCTTTAATTTCCAATTTATCAACACAGGCATGGGAACCTTGCCTACTAATGTAACCGTTAAGATTTCCATGCAAAACGGAACGCTGTTGGACACAAGCAACAGCGGAATTTGGGCTTTTGGCTTCGAGGGGCAGATTGAATTTCAAAATGGGCAGGTAGTCGCTTATACAGAAAAGGCCCTCTCCACCGATACGGAGAGCGTTATAGTCATGCTGCAGCTGAACAAAGGCTTGATTAGTCCGACTAGAGCTGTCAGCGATTCCTTTGAAACGGTTAAAAACCGAGCGTTTGAGGGCAGCGATTACAGCTCTGACTCCGAGAAAAGCTCAGAGGGCATTGGCTTCTTTACGTGGCTACTTATATTTGCCGTTTCTGCATTTGTTGTTCTTGCTGTAATAACCGCTGCAAAAAGAAACAAGAAAATCAAGGCCTTGTACAAAAACGCCCAATACTTCAGAGAAGCTCCTCTTGGCGGCAATATAGAGGAAACCTTTGTGTTGGCAGCAAAATATAATCAGGCAAGCGACGAGGGCGACCTTATCGGCGCGGCGTTTTTAAAGCTTATTAACGTGGGTTGCCTTGAACCGATAACTGAAAAAAGCGTTGGATTTTTCGGCAAAGAAAAGGAAAGCGTCTCCCTTCGGCTTGTGCGCCGTCCCGAGCTTTCGGGCTTAACCGCTGACAGGCTCTATAGCCTGTTGGAATTGGCTTGCGGAAGCGACAGAATTTTGCAGGAGAAGGAGCTTGAAAAATACTGCAAAAAGAATCACGATTCGATACAGGAAATTATCGATGCCGCAAAAGAGCATGGCGAAATGATGCTTAATAAAATGGCTTGCTACGATTCCTCAAAGGCAGCAAAGCCTCTTGGCCTTTCACAGCTGGGAACAACGCTGCTCTCAAATATTATGGGCTTCAAAAAATATCTTCTTGAGTTCTCGCTTATAGCTGAGCGAACCATTGCCGAAAGCGTAATCTGGCAGGATTACCTTGTTTTTGCTACGCTTTTGGGAATTGCGGAAAAGGCAATAGAGCAGTTTGAAAAGGTTTATCCTGTTCCGACTCAATATAGCGAAAATGCGCATTATTACTACTTCCTTGCATATAGCTTTAGACACGCGTCATACGACACAGCTCAGGCCGCGCGTTCATCCGGAGGCGGCGGTTCAAGCTCCTTCGGCGGAGGCGGCGGGTTTAGCGGAGGAGGCGGCGGCGGCGGAGCACGCTAAGCTTCGATTCTGAAGGCTGCACATCTGTTTTTCCGATTATTTAGGTTGCGCATTGCGTATTTGATGGAAATATAAGGAGCTGGGTGCTTATGAAAATCAAGTATTTTAATCGATTGGCATTGCTTTTAGTCTGGGTTTTTATATTTTCATTCACTGCGTGCGGCGGTGAGTACAATGTTTATCCAAGCGCTTCTCATGCCGAAGATACGGAATGGGCGATATATTGGTATCTTTGCGGAAGTGATTTGGAAACAAATTACGGAGCTGCAACCGACGATCTTTTGGAGCTGTTAGATGTTAAGCTGCCCGAAAACGTAAAAATTGTCATTGAAACAGGCGGGGCAAGCGCATGGCAAAACGATATGATAAGTGCAGAATATCTGGAGCGATATGTCTATGACAGCCAGGGACTGCGCTTAATTGACCAATTGCCGCAGGCAAACATGGGCAGCGAAGAAACCTTGGCCTCGTTCCTTTCCTTTGCAAAGGAAAACTATCCGGCAAAGAAAACCGGCTTTCTCTTTTGGAATCACGGCGGAGGAAGCGTTGCCGGCGCAGCCTTCGATGAGAACTTTGGATTTGATGCTCTCACCTTAGACGAAATGTACAGTGCGTTTGGCTCAAGCTATGAGCTGTCGGAAGAAAATCCGCCTTTTGAGCTTGTCGGTTTTGACACCTGTCTGATGGCAACTGTTGATGTTGCCTATACCTACAACGATATCGGCAAGTATCTTGTGGCTTCACAGGAGCTTGAACCCGCCAACGGTTGGCTTTATTCCGGTTGGGTCTCTGCCTTAGGCGAAAATCCGCAGATGGACGGCGCTGAGCTCGGAAAAGTGATTTGCGACACTTATGCAGACGGGTGCAAGCAGGCGGGCACCTATGAAAGCATCACGCTATCGGTTACAAATCTGGCTATGGTTTCGGCCCTTGTGGAGGCCTATGACGATTTTGGCAAAGAAGCTTTGGAATACGCCTGTGAAAACCCCAATTTCTTTTCAAATTTCAGCAGAATTGCTGTTACCACGGAGAATTATGGAGGGAACACAAAGGAACAGGGCTTTACAAACATGGCAGACCTTGGACACCTCGCAAGGAGATCTGCCCAAGTGCTTCCGGAAACCTCTGGTTCGGTTCTGACCGCTCTTGAAAACTGCGTGGAATATGAGGTTCATGGCCCATATCGCCGCGAGGCAACGGGTTTATCCTGTTATTATTCATTTAACGGAGACATCAATGATTTAAACGGTTACATCAATGTCGGAGCAGGAGAAGCCTTCAAGTACTATTACGCATACGGTTTAACCGGCGAATTGTCGGAAGAGGGCATGAACTACATATCGGAGATGGATTACGATTTTCTGCCATCAATTGAAACACTTGAAAGCCAGGGCTGGGAGGATCACGCCCTTTATGTGGATGACCAAGGCTGCGCAGTGCTTGAGCTCGGGAAAAAAGCAAATGACATTTTGAGTGCCATCTATATTCAGCTTTTCTATGTGGATGTTGAACAAGATATTATGCTGCTTTTAGGTACCGATAACGACTTTATCGCCGATTGGGATGCCGGAATTTTCAAGGATAATTTCCGCGGTGTGTGGGGCGCGATTGATGGCTGTTTTATTTATATGGATCTTGCCTATGAGGGCGGTAACTACAATCTATACTCTGTGCCGATTCTTCTTAATGGTGAGGATTATAATCTCAGCGTTCTATATGATTTTGACAAGACGGAATGGGAGATTCAGGGTGCCAGAAAGCCAATTGATGAAAACGGCATGGCAGACAAGAACCTACGCTATTTAGTTGAGGGCGATGTCATTTCAACCATTCACTACGCCACGACAATTTCTGGAGATTCAGATGAACTCACACCTCTTACGGTAGATGAGATAACAGTTACCAAAAATACCTGCTTTAAAGAAGCCGAGCTTGGTGACGGAACATATATGCAGATTTTTGAAATGCGGGATATGCAGGGGAACTCGGTCTATTCCGATATCATCACCTTCCAAATTGCAAACGGGAGAATAACTACTTCGGTTGATTAGCCACAGAATAAAACAAAAACAAAGATACTGGAAACCGAAGGTGATTTGGTTTCTCCCGGTCTTCAGTTTTCGGAGGAGGAAAACCATGGATGTGTATATTGCGCGACAGCCGATTTTCGACAGCAATATGAATGTATACGGTTATGAGCTTCTCTACAGACAGAGTGAAAGAAACTACTTTATCGAAATGGATGACGACAAGGCTACTGCAGAGCTGATTTACAATTCATTCCTTGTGGTTGGGTTGAACGACCTGACGGATGGGACAAAAGCGTTTATCAATTTCTCAAAAGCTTTGATAAACAGTCAAGTCCCCTATCTGCTTCCAAAGGACCGTGTCGTGTTTGAAATACTCGAGCGGCAGGATGCGACGCAGGAAACCATTGAAACCTGCGAGAAAATGAAGGCAATGGGCTATGAGCTTGCCCTTGATGATGTTGTGATGGACGAGAGCTTTCTGCCTTTAATCGACAAGGTAGACATCATAAAGGTGGAGTATCCCTCTGTCAGCTACAGTGACCAGTGCAGCTTAATTAAAACGTACAAGTTGAAATCAAAAGTCAAATTTTTGGCAGAAAAAATTGAAACCCGAGAGGATTATCAGCGTGCTGTCGAAATGGGTTACGATTACTTTCAGGGATATTTTTTCAGCAAACCGGCCATGGTCAATTCAAAAGAAATCGCTTCGCTCAACCTAAACCTTTTTAGTATCCTTGAGGAACTGAGAAAACCCGAGCCGAGCTACCCCGATATTGCTGAAATTATTCAGAGAGACCTTGGCCTAACCTATAAACTGCTAAAGCTTGCAAATTCCGTTTATATGGGGTCCAGATACAAAATTAATTCAATTCCACAAGCTCTTGCCTATATTGGGTTAAATGAAATGTATCAATGGGTTTCCATTATGATGCTCAAGGAACTGCAGAATGTGGAAAACGCCGAGCTTATCAAGCTATCTCTCATACGCGGAAAGCTCATGGAGCTCATTGCCGCCGAATTTGACTGCCAGGACAGCTCTTCCGAATATTTTTTTACAGGAATGTTCTCATATATAGACGTGTTGATGAATCAGCCTATGAACATACTTCTGGAGGGGCTGCCTTTCTCAAATGAAGTAAAGTCTGCTTTGCTAGGCGAGGAGAATGCCTTAAGGCTGCTGCTAAACTCAATAATTACCTGCGAGACTGCAAACTGGAACGAG
>JAGPMA010000103.1 GCA_018053145.1 Oscillospiraceae bacterium
CCGTATATGAGCTTCAGCAGGCAGGAATAATCAACGGTATGGGTGATGGTACGTTTTCACCGCAAGGAACGGCAACAAGAGAACAGGTTGCGCAAATATTTATGAAATTCTATAGCGCGGTTAATCGCTAAAACTCAGTCACGCTATAATCTGTATATCGCCGCCGAGCTCAGGGTAAAATCCAAGAGTTCGGCGGCGATTTGGTTTTGACCTTATTTACGGAAGAAAGTGGTCTCAAAATTTACAAAATGTTCTACATATTATAGAAATTTGTGGTATCATTAGTCGAAATATCATTTTAATTATCGCGAGGGGATATTTACTGATGGCTTTTCGCATATTCTCAAAAAAGAAAACCGAGGTGCTGCCAGTAAGGCGCACTGTTGCCGAGCTTTGCGCATCGCCCGAAATTGGGCTTACGGCGCAGCAAGCAAGCGAGCGCATGGAAAATGGGTACTCAAACCTGCCGGTCGACCCGCCGTCAAAAACAGTAGGACAGATTATCTGGAGTAATCTGTTTACTTACTTTAATATAGTGTTTTTCGCGCTTGGAGCTTGTGTTATTGCCGTGGGTTCGTGGATTAATCTGACTTTTATGCCGGTGGTTATTGCCAATATACTTATAGGTATTGTTCAGGAGCTGCGTGCTAAGAAAACACTGGATAAGCTGAGCATTATCAGTGCACCAAAGGGCATTGTCGTTCGCGACGGTGCATATAAAACCGTAAATATTGAAAACACAGTACGTGATGATATAGTTGTCTTTGCTCAAGGAAATCAAGTGTTTGCGGATGCAATCGTCGTAGCCGGTGAATGTCAGGTCAATGAAGCGCTTATGACAGGCGAAGCCGACGAAATCAAGAAGCAAGTCGGAGACGAGCTGATGAGCGGAAGCTTTGTTGTAAGCGGCTCAGTTAGAGCAAGGCTGATAAGAGTCGGTGCTGATTCATATGTTTCACGGCTTACATTGGAATCAAAAAAGAGCAACGGCCAAAAACAGTCCGAAATGATGCGCTCGCTTTCAAGCTTAGTTAAGTGGATAGGTATTGCGCTTATACCCTTTGGCGCAGCTTTGGCTGTCAAGGAAATCGTCTGGCTTGACCGAAGTGTTAAGGAAGGCGTTGTTTCAACGGTTGGAGCGCTTGTCGGCATGATTCCTGAAGGACTGTATCTGCTGACGAGTATTGCCCTAGCTGCTGCAGTTGTTCGGCTCGCACAGAGAAAAACGCTTGTTCATGATATGAACTGTATTGAAACTCTTGCTCGAGTCGACACCTTATGTGTCGACAAAACCGGAACTATTACCGAGAACAAGATGATTGTCGAGGACGTCTATCTGCTTTGTGAGGACAGATTTGTAACGGATGATATTCGCATGATAATGTCCGACTATGTTTTTGCGATGCAGGACGACAACGACACAATGGCAGCACTGCGCAGGTATTTTAACGGCGAGCACAAGCAGACTGCCCTGGATACCTTGCCGTTTACCTCGGTCAAAAAGTATGGCGGAGTTTCTTTCCACGACGACGAGACATATATCCTTGGTGCTCCCGATGTGGTTATGGGAGAAAACTACGGCAAAATTAGGGAAAAAGTTGATTACTATTCAAAAAAAGGCTGCCGTGTCCTTTTGCTTGCGATTTACGACGGGAATCTGTCTGATGAGGCATTGAAAGCGGAAATTATGCCGCTCGCGCTGATTCTCCTTGCCAATAAAATCAGAAAAAATGCGCCCGAAACCTTTGATTACTTTGAAAAGCAGGGCGTCACAATAAAAGTAATCTCTGGCGACAACGCGTTGTCGGTCTCGGAAGTCGCAAAGCGCGCAGGAATCGCCAATGCAGAGAAATATGTTGACGCGCGAACTCTTGATGATGAGCGCAAGCTCCGTGCGGCTGCCGAGGAATACACCGTCTTCGGCAGAGTAACTCCTGAACAAAAGCGAAAACTCATCAAAGCGCTCAAGCTAGAAGGGCACACCGTCGCGATGACTGGAGACGGGGTAAACGATGTACTCGCTCTAAAGGAAGCAGATTGCAGTATAGCGATGGCGTCAGGCAGCGAGGTAGCCTGTCAGGTGTCACATATAGTTTTGCTTAACTCAAATTTCGCTTCAATGCCATCTGTCGTTATGGAAGGCCGTCGTGTAATTAATAACATTGAGCGAAGCGCATCTCTGTTCTTGGTAAAGAACATTTTTTCTTTTGTCGTTGCATTAATTTCGCTGATATTCACGCTGCCTTACCCACTAACCCCCGCACAGCTTAGCTTGGTAAGCACTCTTTCTATCGGCATCCCATCATTTGTGCTGGCGATGGAACCAAACAACAATCTCGTTAGGGGTAGGTTCCTGCGAAACGTAATTTATCGTGCTTTACCGGGCGGATTTACAAATGTTATTCTCGTGATAGGTGTCATTTTGTTTTATCTTGCTTTTAATTTCCCGACCGAAGAGATGTCCACCATATGTGCAATAATAATGGGTGTCGTTGGAATGCTTGTGCTTCACAAAATGTGTACGCCATACACCAAGACCAGATTGATTCTTATCAGCTCCATGTGCGTAATCTTTGCAATCATGATATTATTCTTCAAGCAATACTTTACGCTTTCGTCCCTGGCAAACTCCTCAATGCTTGTTTTGGCCGTGTTCTCGCTGCTTGCATATCCGCTGATAAAAACACTGAGTAGGGGCTTCGACAGCCTTGATAAACGCTTTGCCCAAAAGCGACTTCCGGCAAAAGCCAGTGGTGGAAGACATGCCGCGCCGGTGAGAAGAAGATAGAAAGTCTATATATATGCCGGAGAATTGGTTTCTCCGGCATATATTGTTATTGACAATTATTCGACGAACTTTACAAAAACTTCACAAGTTATTTGTATAAAACTACTTGCTATTTTTCAATTATGGTAGTATGATATGACCATCTCTAGGAAAGGAGATGATATAGTGAACAGAAAGTTCAGAAACAGTGACGTAGATGATATGATTTATGGAAGCACTGGTACAGTGCCTAGCGACAGATAACTGCCACTACGAAATAT
>JAGPMA010000104.1 GCA_018053145.1 Oscillospiraceae bacterium
GTGTTATGGCTGACTGCTAACCAAATATCTCTGTAAGGATAAGATTCTTGATAACGGATGCCGATTTCTGCTTCGTAATTTCCGGCAGGGATAGAATTGGGCAGGGTATAAACAAGAGTATCACTTTTATTCCATCCGTCAAGGGGGACGGGGGTACAAGAGTGATAGATTATATTGTTTTGACAGGCTGCCAATATGATTATTGGCAGCCATGTCAGTTTATTCTTTAGTTGATACAGGAGTTTGTGGCTTTTCATTCGGAATTTGGCTATTGTTTCCGTTGTTCTTGTTGTCATTTTCCTTCCCTCCTCCGTTATTCCGGTTTTCACTGCCTCCTTCATTATTACCATTATTGGGGCGGCGTTTATTGCGGTTCCGGTTTCCGTCTTCCCGATTTTCACGACTGCGTTCTTCCCGGCCGCGACTTTCCCTGTTGCGATTTTCTTCTTTAGGGCGGTTTCCGTTCTCTTCGCGTGGCTGCTGAGCCTTGTTTTCTTTAGGCTCTCTAGGTTGTTTGGGACGTCCTTCTCTAGGTGGCCGGTTTTCCTTGGGTTGTTGTGACCGGTTCTCTTTAGGTTGTTGCGGACGTCTGTTTTCATTGGGAATACTTTCTCCGTTATTACCGTTATTTTCCGGCTTACGTTTTTTCTTTCGGTTGCTGTTGTTGCCTTTTCGTTTATCGAATCGGGTTAAGCTTTCTTGTTCTACTAAATCGACAGGTTTTTGAGGTTCGTTCTTTTTTACTGATTCGGTTAAGCTTTCCGGTTTCTCACCACGTCGGTTCATATTAATAATTTCAAAAGCACGGCGTGCGGTGATGGTTACAGCATTAGCTATGAAATTTTTGTCAGTAGAGTACATGATAGTTCCCTTCAAAATATCCGCTTTGAAAAAATAGAATGTACCATCTGTCGTTTCTAAAGTCATTTCTTTGCTTGGAAGGCGTTTTTGGGATTCTACATAAGCGTCTACCTCATAGTTTAGGCAACATTTCAGTTTGGCACATTGTCCGGCTAACTTTTGAGGATTCAGAGAAATATCTTGATAACGTGCCGCACTGGTAGATACAGATACAAAATTTGTCATCCAGGTAGCGCAGCACAATTCACGTCCGCAAGGTCCGATACCGCCAATGCGTCCGGCTTCTTGACGGGCGCCAATTTGTTTCATTTCTATACGTACACGGAAAGCTTCGGCCAGTACTTTGATCAGTTGGCGGAAGTCTACGCGTTCGTCCGCGATGTAATAAAAGATAGCTTTGTTACCATCGCCTTGATATTCCACATCACCGATCTTCATGTCCAGGTTCAGATTTTTGGCTATCTGACGGGATCGGATCATTGTGTCATGTTCTTTGGCTTTTGCCTCCTCGTATTTTTCCATATCTACAGGTTTTGCCTTGCGGTAGATACGCTTGATTTCGGCATCGGGTTTGATGTTTGCCTTACGCATTTGCAAAGGTACCAATCTTCCCGTCAGGGTTACTGTACCGATATCGTGCCCGGGACTTGCTTCTACAGCTACTATATCTCCTTTTCCCAGCTTCAGTTTGTTGCTGTTCTTATAATACCCTTTGCGGGTATTCTTGAATTGAACTTCAACCATTTCCTGTTCCTCGGTGTTGCCGGGAATATCAGCCAGCCAGTCGTAGGTGTTCAGCTGCTTATCCTGTCGTCCGCAGCCTTTGCAACACAAACAGCCGCTTCCGTTCTTTAATTTGAATTCATTGTCCATAATTCTGTTTTAATTGAGAATTGAAAATTGAGAACTAAGAAATAAATGCCATGCGGTTCTGTTATTTTTTAATGCTCAATTCTCAACTTTTAATTTTTCAATAGCACAATCATTTTTAAAGAGAAATCAAAGAACACCATTTTGGGATTCACATTCTGTCCTATATGTAATTGTGCTTCACTAAGTTCGTCCATTATGCCCATCACATTCCGCTCGTTGACAAACGGTGCGAAACGGGTGGAAAAATTTTGTTCTTCGGGATTCATATACACTAAATCACGTTGATGAAAGTTGTATATGAAGTTTTCTCGTATCATACGTTGGCAGTAGGCCAGAAAATTCTTCTGACGTTCACGCCCCATGGAGGCTACCGCATCGCTCCATTGTCTCATTTCGCGTATCTTCCGTTGATAGGAAAGGCGCATCAAATTTATAAAGAGTTCAAAGAACAGTTTGTTTTCCTCGCTCAGATGTATGGTTTCCAGTGCTTTCAGAAAATTGCCTTCTGAGCGGTGTGCTATATCGTCAGCATCTTCCGGTTGTAGTCCGTATTTGGTTTGCAATACTTTTGAGATTTCAGGTTCTTTGATCCCATGAATGTTAAATCGTTGGGTACGGCTTTGGATCGTTTGCAAAATGGCATCAGGCTCTTCGGATACTAATAAAAAGACAGTCATGGCAGGAGGCTCTTCCAGTAACTTCAGCAGTTTGTTGCTGCATTCCACGTTCATCTTTTCGGGAAGCCATATAATCATGATTTTGTAACCGCCTTGACTGGATTTCAAGCTGAGCTTTCGTACAATCTCATCGCTCTCTTTTACAAAGATTTGCGCCTGTTGGTTTTCTGCTCCCATCTCTTTCAGCCAATGGTTCAGATTAAAATATGGGTTCTGCAGGACAAAGTTGCGCCAGTCTGCTATGAAATCATCGCATACGGTATCCTTTCCGGCTTTTTTCTTGATAACAGGAAAAACGAAATGCAGGTCGGGATGTATCAGCTTATTGAATTTCACACAAGTGGGGCAAATTCCGCAGGCATCTTGTTCACCACGGTTTTCACAGCAGATGTAACGGGCATAAGCTATTGCCAAAGGCAACTTTCCTGTACCTTCGGGACCGCAAATCAGTTGTGCATGAGGGATTCTTCCTTCTTTTACCTCGGCTATGAGCCGCTGTTTTGCTTCCTCTTGTCCTATTACATCTTTAAATAACATTGCTTTTTATAGTCATTTATTTACTGTTTAATAAATTGCTTTTGCAACTTCCTTTACACTGTTCACGGCACTTACGGTATAGAAATGAATGCTGGGAAC